>JAWOLM010000073.1:0-2838 GCA_033853455.1 Nitrosotalea sp.
GTAGGACCTTTGACTTTGACTCCTGTTTTTTCGCCTATGCCTTTAATTTCACTGCATACGCCATCCAGCCTCTGTAAACTCGTGCTTGTTAGTTTAATCCGGGCTGTTTGAGTCATTTAGATCACTATTTTGTGAATTTTTCAGTGATCTCTTTTACTATGCCTGCTGCGATTGTTGCGCCCATGTCTCTGAGAGCGAATCTTCCAAGTTCTGGAAAGTCTTGGAATGTCTCAATAGGTAATGGTCTTACTGGTTTGATTCTAACTATTGCAGAATCACCAGCCTTTAGGAATTTTGGATCTTTTTCTTCTACTGCGCCTGACTGTGGATTGATTTTTGCTTCAAAGGCAACTATTGTAGCTGCAACTTGAGCTGTGTGAGCATGCATGACAGGAGTATATCCTGGTGCAATAGCTGTTGGATGATGGATTACTATGATTTGAGCTCTGAATTCTTTTGCAACGTTTGGTGGACTATCTGGAGAACCAATGACATCCCCTCTCTTGATATCTTTCTTTTCTATGCCTCTGAGGTTGAAACCTATGTTGTCACCTGGTTCTGCTTGTTCCATTTGAGTGTGGTGAGTTTCGATACTCTTGATTTCTCCTGCAGCTCCTGATGGCATTACTACAATCTTCATGTTGGGCTTTGCAACACCTGTCTCTACACGACCCACTGGAACTGTTCCAACTCCAGTAATTGTATAGACATCTTGGACTGGAATCCTTAATGGTTTATTGGTTGGTTTATCTGGAAGTTTAAAGTCATCAAATGCTTCATACAATGTTTTTCCAGTCCACCATGACATGTTTGCTGACTTCTTGACCAAGTTGTCTCCTTTCCAACCTGATACCGGAATTATTGGTACTGACTCGAGTTTGTATCCTACTGATTTGAGCAGTTTTTCTGCTTTTTCCTTTGCTACTTTGTATGCTTGTTCTGAATAGTTACTGTCATCCATCTTGTTGATGGCTACTACTAATTGACCTACTCCGAGTGTACGAAGTAAGAATGCATGTTCTCTTGCTTGTCCTCCTGGAGCGATGGCAGTGTCTGTTTCTCCTTCTTTTGCAGAAAGTACTAGAACTGCACAGTCTGCTTCAGATGCTCCAGTAATCATGTTTTTGATAAAGTCTCTGTGTCCAGGAGCGTCTATCAAGGTAAAGAAATACTTTGGAGATTCAAACTTTTGAAATGCTAAATCGATTGTAATACCTCTCTCTCTTTCATCTTTGATATTGTCCATAACCCATGCGTATTTGAAAGTGTCACCCTTACCGGTCTTTTCTGACTCGGCAGCATGAGCAGCAATTGTTCTCTCATCTACTAATCCTAAATCCATCAGGAAGTGTCCCATGGTAGTAGACTTTCCGTTATCGATATGACCAACAACGATCATGTTTAAGTGCGGTTTTTTGCTTGCAGCGCTCATACCGAACCCTTGAAGACTTGGGCTTTATTACCATTTCGATTTTTTGAAATTGTTTTTGATAATTTTTGAATATTTTGAGGTTAGAGGATTTTCCTTAGATGATTTTTCACATACTATAAATCGAGGAATTTCATGAGTAGTCACAATGAAGATCACTGTAACTGTAATCAAAGCTGATGTAGGTGGAATTGGTGGCCACACAAGACCGAGCGATGGCCTGCTAAATGCCGTTAGAAATATTGTAAGATCACAAATGTCACAAAATGGAAAAGGATTCTTGATTGATTCTTACATTGGGTATTGTGGTGACGACATCCATATTGTAATGACACACACTAGAGGTACCGATAACAAAGAAATACACCAGCTTGCGTGGAGCGCATTTGAAGCCGCTACCAAAGTAGCCAAAAATGAAGGTCTCTATGGAGCAGGCCAAGATCTACTTAAGGACTCATTTTCTGGAAATGTGAAAGGAATGGGTCCTGGAGTGGCAGAAATGACTTTTGAAGAAAGACCTAACGAAGCTTTTACGATATATGCAGCAGACAAAACAGAACCAGGAGCTTTCAATTATCCATTTTATAGAATGTTCGTCGATACGCTAAGTAACACTGGACTTATTATCAACAAAAATCTTGCAGGCGGAGTCAAGATAAATGTCATGGATGTGGAAAAAGGCAAGATAGCCCAACTTCAGATGTGGCAAGACAAACCCACACTCGAAGCTGCTTTGATGTATCCTGGAAGATACGTCATATCAAGTGTGTACACAAGAGATAATCAACCAATTCTTGCTGCCTCAACAGACAGATTGCATAACATTGCAGGAAAATATGTTGGTAAAGATGATCCAATTTGTATCGTTAGAACACAAAAAGATTTTCCAGCTACAGAAGAAGCAGGAGCAGCTTTTAGCAATCCTCATCTTGTAGCGGGAAATACTAGAGGTAGTCATCATGTCCCTCTGATGCCAGTCAAGTTGAACTCTCCTGCTAGTATCAATTATGCAATACCTATAGTATCTGCATTGGTTTTTAGTATGCATAATGGAAAACTTGTAGGACCAGTGGATGGATTTGCCTCTGCTGATTGGGATTACATACGACAGATAGCAGTAGAACGAACAATTGCAATTAGAAGTCAGGGATTTGTACATCCTGCAACTCTTGTGCCCTCAGAACTCGAATACGCTGAAGGTTATCGAGCTAGAATGAGCGTATTGTGGAGTAAAATGAAACCAATCCCTGATTCGCACAGTGGACAATCTCATCAACAGAAACAAAGACCACAACAAGCTAACAGACCACAACAAGCTAACAGACCACAACAAGCTAACAGACCACAACAAGCTAACAGACCACAACAAGCTAACAGACCACAACAAGCTAACAGACCACAACAAGCTA
>JAWOLM010000074.1:0-2591 GCA_033853455.1 Nitrosotalea sp.
CGCAATCAGAGCACTCAAGGCAATGATAAGATTTACCCAGTGGTCCCAGGCCCAAGAGGGAAAGGTGCAAGAGTTCAAGGCAAACAAGAAACGAGTTGAACAAATTTTTGCAAAAGTGCGAGCAGAAGGACGAAAGAACCTTCTAGAAGAAGAGGGACAAGAAGTGCTCAAGGCATATGGAGTCCCGCTTCCAAAAAGCATTCTTGCAACAAAAGACAAAGAGGCAATCACTGCTGCAAAAAAGATTGGTTATCCTGTTGTAATGAAGATCGCATCACCGCAAATCATACACAAGTCAGATGCAGGAGGAGTAAAGGTAGGACTCAAGACTTCACAAGAAGTAAAGAGGGCATTCAAGGAGATAATCAAGAACGCAAAGAGATACGACAAAAAGGCAACAATCAAGGGGGTCTTGGTGCAGGAAATGATCAAGGGTGGAAAAGAGACCATTGTTGGATCAAAGCAAGAGCCAGGGTTTGGACCAGTCGTGATGTTTGGAATGGGCGGAATCTATGTCGAGGTTCTCAAGGATGTTACTTTTAGAATCGCGCCTGTCACAGATACAGAATCAGAAGAGATGATCTCAACTATCAAGACAAACAAGCTGTTGCAGGGAGTGAGGGGAGAGAAGCCATCTGATATGCAAAAATTATCAGAGTGCATACAAAAGATTTCTCAACTTGTAACTGATTTTGCCGAGATTAAAGAACTTGATCTAAACCCAGTACTTGTCTTTGAAAAAGGCAAGGGCTGCAAAGTGGTTGATGTTCGAATCGGTCTTGCATAGTGCCAGACCCATCTACCAGTAAATTTTGTTATAATATTTATATTACTTTGAAAGGGTATAGCAGATATGCCAATTAAGACGGGGGCTGAATACATACAAAGTCTCAAAGGCAGAAAGATGAAGGTCTATCTTTTTGGCGAACTTGTAAAAGAGCCTGTCGATCATCCAATGATTCGGCCATCAATCAATGCTGTCGCAGAAACTTATGATCTTGCAGTCCAAGAAGGTGAGCTTGCAAGTGCTAAGTCGTCTATCAGTGGATTGCAGGTAAACAGGTTTTTGCACATTGCAGAAAGTGCAGAAGACTTGGTAAACCAAAACAAGATGCAAAGAAAGCTGGGACAGCTCACAGGCACGTGTTTCCAGAGATGTGTAGGGATGGACGCACTCAACTCGCTTTATTCTGTTACTTATGAGATTGATGAAAAACACAAAACAAACTATCACAAAAGACTCGTTGATTTTATCAAGATGATTCAGGCTGAAAATTTTGTAATTGGTGGAGCCATGACAGATCCAAAGGGAGACAGAAGCAAGGCGCCGCACGAGCAGGAAGACCCTGATGTCTTTTTGCGTGTTGTTGAAAAAAATGACAAGGGAATAGTTGTCAGGGGCGCCAAAGCACACCAGACAGGATGCATCAACTCACATTGGATAATATTTATGCCAACAATGAGGTTGCAGGAAAACGACATTGACTATGCAGTGGTTGGTGCAGTTCCAGCAGATGCATCTGGAATCACATACATCTATGGACGCCAGTCATGTGATACAAGAAGCATGGAAGAGGGCGACCTTGATGCAGGAAACTCCAAGTTTGCAGGCCAAGAAGCAATGATAATTTTTGATAACGTCTTTGTTCCATGGGAACATGTATTCATGAACGGTGAGTACGAGTTTGCAGCAATGCTGGTTGAGAGATTTACTTGTTATCACAGGAGAAGCTATGTGTGCAAGACGGGTCTAGGTGATGTACTAATTGGTGCAGCAGCTGCAATTTCTGATTATAACGGAATTCCAAACGTATCGCACATTCGAGACAAGCTAGTGGAAATGACTCACCTGAATGAAACGATTTATGCAGCAGGCGTAGCGTCATCATATCAAGCACATCCTACAAAGTCAGGCAACTGGCTAAATGATGATATGCTGGCAAACGTATGCAAGCACAATGTCACAAGATTCCCATATGAAATCGGAAGACTAGCACAGGATATTGCAGGAGGGCTGGTGGTTACACTGCCATCCGAGAAAGATTTTCGAAACCCCGAGACTGGACCAATTCTACGAAAGTATTTGCGTGGACGCAAGGGTGTCGATGTCGAAGACAGGATGAGGATTTTGAGACTGATTGAGAACATGACACTTGGAAGGAATGCAGTTGGATACCTTACAGAGTCTATGCACGGCGCAGGATCGCCGCAGGCCCAAAGAATTCAGATTGCAAGACAGATGCAGCTAGAATACAAAAAACAACTTGCCAAAAACTTAGCAAACGTCAAAGACGACACACCATCTTCTCCAGAGATGTCTGACTATTTCCAGCGAGTCTTTAAGATAAGCGGCAAAAAATAATTCTATTTCTCAGCCGAGTCTTTATTCTCATCTGTATCTTTGTCAGGTACAGAATATTCCGAATCCATTTTGGGCTGGCTCGTATCAGGCCTGTCATTCAATGAAGAATCTTTGAAGCCAACGCCTACCGATTCAGACTTTTTGCCAAATTGCTTTACAATCATGACTCCTACTATTACAGCTATTATGATGTAGTTGATTGGCGGAGTAAGTATTCTTGTAACGTATC
>JAWOLM010000075.1:0-2536 GCA_033853455.1 Nitrosotalea sp.
AAAGTCCACAGACTTTCTTCCTATTACAAACAGATAGGACGCATTCCTAAAACTTGGAAATATAAGGCAGTTATTGCTCAACTTGAATAATGGGCAGTCGCGACCAAGCATTATCCTATTTTCATGATAGAGTTTCTGATTGTATCAAGTCTGGCAAAAATATTTCAGTTATAACCCATCTAGATTGTGATGGAATTACATCGGGAAGTATCGTTACAAAATCTCTTATCAGATCGGGGGCAAAATGTACTGTTAAAATAGTAAACGAATTTAGCAAAAATTTGATTGATAAGCTCAAAAATGATTCAAGACAATTTCATATCATAACTGATCTCGGTGGTGGCTTTGCCAAAGACTTGGACAATGCGCTAGATGATAATTGGATAGTTGTAGACCATCATCAGATTCCACAAGAAGAATTTGACAATGAAAGAGTGATCAATGCTTGGAAGTATGATCTTGATGGTGGATTAGACGTGTCAGCAGGTGGCATGGCGTACCTAGTTTCAAAAGCACTACATACAGAGAATACAGATTTGGCGTGGATTGCGGTAGTAGCTGCACTTGGAGACAGACAAGACAGAGGTGAAAAAAAATCATTTACTGGTGTCAATGTTGAAATTGCTGCAACAGCAAAAAAGAATAATCAACTTGAAATTGATCTTGATGTACTTCTTGTAGGGCGAGAAACAAGACCACTTCCTGATGCTCTTGCTTTTACTTCGCAACCATTCATTGAAGGCCTTACATGGAATCGCGACGCGTGTCTTTCCTTGTTAAATTCATCAGGAATAAAACTCAAGGATGGAGGCAGATGGCGAGTACCAGCAGAGCTTTCAGAAGATGAGAAACGAGTTCTATTACAAACAATATCTAAATTCATTCCAAACAAAAATGCTAGTGATATCATTGATGATCTTGTTGGATATACATACACCTTAGTAGGAGAGGATAAGCGAAGCTTCTTGCGTGATGCACGAGAATTTTCTACGATGCTAAATTCATGTGGTAGAATACGCAAGGCAGGAGTGGGTGTTGCCATTTGCATGGGAGATAGAACCAAGATGTTGCAAGAAGGCGAGAACATTCTAGTGGAATATAGAACATTTTTGAGAACATACATGAATACACTATCAAGTGAGAGATGGAGAATAACAGATAATGGATCATACATTCTGGTAAATGGAGAGAATTTGGTGCCAGAGAATATGACGGGAGCAGTATCTTCGCTTCTTGGGGGATCACAGAAAAACACGGGAAAAATAATAATACTTAGAACAAACGGCGAAGAGGGTACAATAAAATTCTCTTCCCGAAAATCAACAGGTTGCAAGTCGGAAGTAAATCTTGGATTATTGATGAGAGAATGTGCTTCCAAAGTAGCTGGAGTCGGAGGCGGTCATGATGCAGCTGCTGGTGCCAGAATTACCAAGGATAAATTAGACGAGTTTCTTGATTATTTAGAAGAAAATGTCGCTAGAATGCAAAGTGCAAGTGGTTCTAAATAACATATCAGAGAAGAAAGCAGAAGCCATTCGCAAAGCTTTAGAGCCTGATAATGTGGACTTTCCAAAAGACCTTTCCTTTAAAATTGAAAAAAATGGGGACTCGTTAATTTTCACATTTGAAGGCAAAGAAAATATACGAACATTAATCTCTACTATTGATGAAGTTCTTGAACAAACTCAGGTTATTCTCAAAGTGACTGGCTGATGCTTGATCCAAAACTGATTCGAGATAATCCTGAGAAGATAAGACAGATGCTCAAGGCAAGGAGTATTGACTTTCCATTTGATGAATTCATAAAGGCAGACAAGGAAAGGAGAGAACTGATTTTAAAAACAGATGAACTAAGAAAAACAAAAAATCAAATATCAATTGAAATAGCAAGGAAAAAAAAATCAAATGAAGATGCATCAAGTCTTATCGAGAAAATGCAATCAGTTTCTCAAGAACTACAAACATTAGAAGAGTCCCAAGTCAAATCAGAGGATACATACAAAAAACTTTCTTTGACAATGCCAAACTTGATTCATGAATCAGTTCCTATAGGCAAAGATGAAACAGCAAACAAAGAAGTGAAAAAATGTGGTAGTGTTCCTACGTTTGATTTTAAGATACTAGATCACATAGACTTGACACAGAATCTTGGTTTAGTAGATTTGGAGAGGGCTGCAAAAGTTTCTGGTGCAAGATTTTACTATCTCAAAAATCAACTTGTCAGACTAAATCAAGCACTGATTCAATTTGCACTTGATTTCTTATCTGAAAAAAACTACATTCCAATTCAAACTCCATACATGATAAACAGAAATGCTATGGAAGGCGCAATAATAGCACGAGATTTTGAAGATGTGATTTACAAGGTAGAGGGTGAGGATCTTTATCTTATTGGAACATCAGAGCATGCAATTGCCTCAATGCATGAAGATGAAATAATCGAGGGAAAGACTCTTCCGATAAGATATGCAGGAATAAGTCCATGTTTTAGAAAGGAGGCTGGAGCTCATGGCAGAGATCAAAAAGGGATATTTCG
>JAWOLM010000076.1:0-3735 GCA_033853455.1 Nitrosotalea sp.
GTTATATGCGTATTATAGATATCAATGCCGATGAACTGTATTATCTGATCTTCTATCTTGTGAGCCTCGTCAAAGATTGCAATCGGTTTATTGATGTAATCTGCATATGCCTTTTTTCCAAACCTCATCAGCTGAAAATACGCAGCATAATTCCAGATCGAGTGGTCAGAAACCAATGCGCGAAACTTTTGTTCATAGTAAAAACAATACGGATTCTTGGAATGCGGTTCAAGCTCACCTATTCTTGGCTTGAACTTGCAAAACTCTTTGACCTCCTTTCCCTTGACTCTTACAGTCTCTTCACACAATCCCTTTTCGCATGTTAACCCCTTTTGGACTGCTCTCTTCGTCTCTCCTTGTGGTATTCCCTGATGCTCCATTAGCTTAAGGCATGCAAAATTGGATTTTCCCTTGACAGGGTTGAAGAACTTGAGATCTTTTGAGTACTGGTCTTGAAGTTGTTTTGAGGCAGTAATTACAAATGATTTTCCATAGTATCTTGATAACGTTGCAGCAATGAGGGATTTTCCAACTCCAGTTGGTGCGGAAAGTACCACGATCTTGTATCCAGACTTGAGCTGTTCTTCTATCAAGCGCAGAATGTCTTTCTGTATCTGCCTTGGAGCAAACTCTTCAGGAAAATGTTCTAAAACATTACTCATTTTTTCTCAGATTTATGAAATCCTGCTTGTTTAGTACCTACTTAACTCATTGGAATCTTCCATACTTGACTGCCTAATGATTTTCGATCTAAAAAGATGTTTTTAGCTGGACTAGATTTAGAATGGTTACAATTGAGTATTGAAAAATCCAGAAGAATGTTACGCCACTTTTTTAAATGATGATTGTACCGTCCATACTAGTAGTGAAAACCATTTTTTTGCCAGCCATTCTGCTTCTTTTGTTGATACTCCCTCTTGCAATCCACAATGCTATGGCCTCAACTCCTCAGCTCTCATTTGGCTCGCTTGGTTCAGGCCCTGGGAAGCTTGACACTCCAAGGGGAATGGCAGTTGACGACTCTGGAAATATCTATGTGGCAGACAACAGAAACCATCGCGTAGAAAAGTTTGATTCTTCAGGAAACTATGTCACCGAGTTTGACAAAGGGGGAATACCAGAAGGCATTGCAATCTACAATGGGACAGTCTATGTTGTGGACAGGAATAGCACCAACGTAAAAGAATTCACTCCAGATGGGAGATTGCTCTACTCGTTTGGCTCACAAGGAACCAACACAGGCCAGCTCTCAAATCCAGAACGTATAGCAATTGATAATTCCGGTAACATCTATGTCGCAGACACTGGGGACATACAAAAGTTCGACTCTAAAGGGACTTCATTGGCGCAATTTCTTGCTGACAGCAAATATCAGTGCTGTCTTAACGTAATGGGAATTGCAGTAGACAAATCAGGCGATGTCTATGCTGCGGACATGGGATTTCACAAAATAATAAAGTTCAGCCCGACAGGTTCCACCATGGCAGAGTTCAATGCTACTTTTTCAGCGCCAGACATTAGCGGAACTCCGCAAGACGTGGCAGTAGACAGTGAAGAAAATGTCTACGTAGCAGATACATACGACGGGAGAATTGTAAAACTTGATCCTACAGGAAATCCACTATCTGCACTTGAAATATACGGGGTTCCGGTAGGACTTGCAATCAAGGAGAACCAAGTTTACGTCGTCGATATTGCAAATTCACGCGTTGACTTGTTTCTGACATCACAATTTGCAAACAACTACACAAATGTTATTCCAACTAGTGAGCAAAGAAAAGAGACGCAGTTAAACCAAAACTCTACTGCGCTTGATGCTGCAATCAAGTTTGCCGAAAGTTCTCCACAGTTCCAGTCTCTAGTTGAAGGATACAACTATTCCTTTAGCAGTGATTTTGAGGAATCAGGACCGTTATCGAAGGGAGGTATAGGTCTGACCGCACACGGTTTTGCTTTTGAACTATATTCTGGACCAATCAAACCTGGAAAAGCAGTCAAAGTAGTAGAGGTTTTGGAAGATCCTACATTTACCAAGATACTAAACATGACGTCATATCCTGCAGTCTACATGGGGCCTGCAATGTCTGCACCAGCAAACGTCACAAATTCTACGAATTCAATACGTGATCGTAGTCAGAACCTATCTTCACCACTTGAACAATTCAAAGCTGGGATCACTCCAGATCATATTCGATGTAAGGGCGATCTAGTATTGGTATTGAAAACGGAGGATGGTTCGCCAGCTTGTGTACGGTATACTACTGCAGCAGTTTTGATTGAAAGAGGATGGGCTAAGGAGAGTGTCTTGAACTTGAACAGCTCGGAATCAACTGTTACAATTCCTGTAAATTCTTCCATCATCTCTAACGGATTTACTTTTACGCCATCAATCGTAAAAGCAGTCATTGGAACAAACAATACTGTTCGCTGGATTAACATGGACGGCGTTGCAAACGACGTAACAAGCGACACAGCGTCTTTTAGATCAGGTCTAATAGAGTCTGGTTATTCATGGACTCATACCTTTGATAAGGCAGGCACATATCCCTACCATAGTGTTATTCATCCTTGGCTCAAAGGAACGATACTAGTAATTGCAAACCCATTTGCAAGCTTGTCAAACGATACTGGAACAGTTACACTAGGCAATCAGACATATTATTTTGAGACACCAAGCTATTCTCAAGACGCCTACTTTAATTCTCCAGTATTTTCATTTCATAATGTCACATTTACTTTATTTCCAACTGGATTTAGAGGAGGACTACCTATTCCTTGTAACCTACAGGGTACAGATCAATACTATTGGACTGATGCCAAGTTTTCAGATAATACTCATAAGTTATTACACATACAAGTGTCATCTCCACCATGTCCTACAAACCCAATTCCATCCATGTTCAGCAATCATACAAATCCTCAGGCAGGCTTGATATTTTATGATGGAAAAATGAAACTGCTGGTAAGTACTGATATACAAAACAACACAAAATCTATGAGTGTCACGGAGGTAGTACAGAATCTGGATTCATTGTATAACAAGACATTAACTGTCTATGGATATTATACGCCAAGATACCCGTACCCATTACCCATGTGTGCAGTAAGACTTCTGCCACCTAATGCAACAATAACATATGACGATTCCACTTATTTTCCGTCAGCTTCAGGATTTCACTATTTATCAAACGCAACAGGATTAAGGGGAGATACAATTGAAATAAAGTTCTTCAATCCTAACACTAATACAACTTTTAACGAGCCCAAATTTGGATCAGGGAAATTTGTAACACTTGAGGGAACTCTGATAAAGCAATATGTTCCAGGTCGCTGTGGTGATGGTTTGCCTTACCACAAAAGTGCATATCTTTTGGTGGATACCAATTTGCAAAACAACACATCTGTTACAAATCTTTCATCAGGCATAGAGCAAATCAGGATAATCCCAGAGTACCCAATAACAACTGGAATAAACAAGAATGGAACTATAACCGAAACTGAGACAATCGAGATACTTTTTGACAACTTTAAGCAGGGACTACCGCTGGTGATTCATATATTCAATCCTCAAGGAGGGATTTACAAGATTGACAACATACCTCCAGACCAGATACAATCAGATGGCTTTTACAAATACCAAATCTATCTCAAAGGAAGTCAATCTGACATGGGAAAGTACAATGTTGTAATAACTCATGGCAATGCCACTGCCTCGACATATGCGTATCTTTCAAA
>JAWOLM010000077.1:0-3871 GCA_033853455.1 Nitrosotalea sp.
AGGATACCTCGCTTGTGGCAAAAGAGATAATCGAAGGACTCAAGTCGCCCGAAATGGTCAAAAATATCGAGAACTTTCGTTTGATCTCAGAAAATTTCAACGACGCATCTGCTCGAATGCAAAATACAATCAAATATTTGGAGGAAACAGGCATCATCAACGAATCAATTAGACTGGTCAAATCGGTAAGGGGAACATTAGAATTTGTCAATGATGCAGGAAAAGATTTCCAGGAAATATCGTTTTCCATCAAGGAAATTTTTCATTCTATTAGGACAGCCCAAAGTAAGATTCAGACTATGAATGAAAAATATCATAAGGAGTATCCCACTCAGGAAAACGTTGTATTAATACCTGAAGAATTGGTTATAACTCCAGATGAAACAGAATACTATCTAAGATTTGGATGGAAATACCTGACAACCTTACCAAATGGCAAAGTGATAGTTAAAAGATCCCACATGGAAAGATGGGCGGATATCAGAAGTGAGGTAAATCACTAGGCATATCGTGGCATACGACTTGATCTCTAATGCATGCACTGACAATCAACAAGTTTAGTATCAAACGTGCAGTCGTGTGGACCGTCAGATTTTGCATCTGTTGGAATCTTTCCCATGCATTCTTGATGCCTGCCCTTCTTACAAAACCAACAAATGGGTCCGGCATCAGGACTAGAGCATTTGTCACCTAAAATACTGTAACATCTCCAGGTGCAGGTGAACGTTCGCTGTTTTTATGAAATTCAACAAATTCTTTATGGTCAACTTCCTGATGTCTTCTTAACTCTTCTATTTTTTCAAATACATTGCTGCAAATATAGCACTTGGGCTTGTGCTGATCCACTATTGAGAGCACCACGAAATAATTTCATCAGAGACGTAATTGAACCTTTCAACTCAGATTGGAACAAGCCAATCTAGATGTCTTTCGTCTTTTCCCCTTGAAGCATTATAGAAATCTTGCTGAAGTTTGCGTGTAATTTCACCCGGCTTTCCATCTCCAACAGGCACATTATCTATCTCTGTGACAGACTTGACCTCTGCTGCAGTACCCGTCATAAAGACTTCGTCTGCAATGTAAAGCTCATCTCTGTCGATCCCTCTCTCAACAACGCTTATTCCTTCTAATCTCGCTAACTTGATCACACTGTCTCTTGTTATGCCATCTAGGATTCCAGCATTTAGCGGGGGAGTAGCAATCTCACCTTTGTTTACTGTAAAGATATTCTCTGCACTTCCCTCAGAGACCTGACCGTGATAGTTTAACATTATAGCCTCGTCATACCCGTCCTTTAGTGCTTCTACTCTAGCTAGTGCAGCATTTGCATAGTTTGACGCAGCTTTTGCCTGCATTGGCTGAGACCTTGAATCAATTCTGAGCCAGCTTGATACCTTGCATCTTGCACCACGTACCTTTCCAGCACTTGATTCACCGGTATTCCACTCCCAGCATGCTATCGCCACATCTATCTTGTTAGGAGTAGGTGTAAGGCCAAGAACGCCATAGCTATAATATGCGATGGGCCTTATGTAGCACTCTTTTAGTCCGCTAGTTTGTACAGTCTTGATGATGCCATCAGAGATTTCTTTTTTTGAAAAAGGAATCTTCATAGAATAAATTTTTGCAGACTTGAAAAGTCTATTGACATGTTCTTCAAGTCTAAAGATTGCAGAGCCCTTTGTTGTCTTGTAACACCTGATCCCCTCAAAGACTGCGGTAGAATAATGCAATGCGTGTGTCAGAACATGTACCTTTGCGTTCTTGAATGGAACTAGTTTTCCGTTCATCCATATCTTGCCCTGCTCTTTCATACAAATTAAGATAGATTTTGGTAATTTATAGAGTTAGTCAAAGTATTACAAAGAACGCTTGCAGGAAAAGGCGGTTTTCTTTAAATGCCTCATTGTATTTTTCTGTATCATGAACTACATCATCTCAATTGCTGCTGCAGCACTTCTTGTTGTGGGCTTGGCAGGAAACGGATTCGAGATGAGAAAGGCGCGCCTCTCTACGGTCGGGGACGAAGAGATGACCACAAAGAACGCCTTTCTAAACAATGGCAACTTCAAATGGTATGCGTGCATTGGAGCCGCACTAGTGCTTATGGCGATAGGCAGCTCTTATACTTGATCTATATAGATCAACTCTAAATATTTCCTATGCGCATATACAATAGCGCGTGTTTTGGGTAACGCCGGGCTGATTCTAGATAAAAGGCCCAAGAACAAACCCACTTTGACTTTCTACAAGTAAAGGCTTGTAGGGGTCAAATGATTCTTCAACGTTTTCATAATATAGAAAGATACAAAACATGCCAAACTATTCTACAAGCAAATGGTTGCAAGAAAAAAAGGCAAGCACATGAGGGTAGCAGACCAAAGGGCTGCACGAAGAAAGAGGAAGTAGTTCTTTCTAATTTTTTTATGTAACTAGACAAATTTTATTTTTGATCTTTCTGCATGGACTGCACGAATTGCACGCTCTATGTTGTCCCCGCTATCCTCTATTACAATAATTATACGTGATGTCTCCTCCTGAGCATCCATATTGAGAATGTTAAGACCAGCCTCGCCAATTCTTGAGCTTGCCTTTGATGCGATTTGCTGAACTCTCCACATCTCATCACCAATCAATGTTATCACTCCTCTGTTGTATGTAATTGACGCAAGTGGGTCAAAGGCCAGAATATATCGTTCATTGCGTTTTACGTAATCCCCGTCCAAAAATAGAATTCTTGTAAATTCGATATCATCCTTTGTAAAGGGAGACAATACAACAAACTCGCTGTATCTCTTGTCTTTTTCAAGTGAATTAAAGAGGTTTTCAGATGATTTGCTTTCCATTCGAAGTATGGCACAGTTTCTCTTTCCTGTTACAATCTTCAATGGGTGACCATTCTTGTAGGTAGGTCTTCGCTGAATTGTTGTGATTTTGTCATTTTTTCCCATGTCTGTTATTATTATCGGCATATCTACGCCGTTCTCAACTATCTCCTTTATTGCGATAGGATCCAATATCTTCATGCCAAACATTCCTGCAATCCGAGCCTCATTGTATGAGAGATGGCTTATGAATTCAAGCTCATCTCTTACTATTCTTGGATCAGCAGATAGTACCGCACTGTCTTTTTCAAAATCGATTTTTGTGTTGTATTTTTTGCTAA
The DNA here is from genome assembly GCA_033853455.1 of Nitrosotalea sp. Classification (GTDB taxonomy): domain Archaea; phylum Thermoproteota; class Nitrososphaeria; order Nitrososphaerales; family Nitrosopumilaceae; genus Nitrosotalea. The sequence continues at coordinate 3,167 of JAWOLM010000077.1, forward strand.
ACAGTATTCCAAGATCTGCAGCAGTCCTGTCAGAACCTCCTCGCTCATAAGTAGTCTCTAGACCATCCGCTGTCTTACCGATAAATCCACCTATTGAAATGACATCATTTTTCTCGAGCAGTTTTTCCATACCTTCTAAATTCTGCGATGATTGTGAAGCAAGAAAGTTTGCCGATTCAATGTTTTTATCAGTCATGATGGGCCAAGCATCAAAACTTATCACATCTGCCTTTATGCCAGCGCTTTTTAATACAAAACTCATGATATTTGACATTAATATCTCGCCAGAGTATGCAAGCACTCTTGCCCGTGTTTCATTTGCAAATTCTCTTTTCTGTGTTGCTTCTACAAGTGAGGTAGCAGCTTTTTCCAAGAAAAAATCCATTGTTTTTTTGCACTCGTCTTGGAGTTTTCCATCTACAAGTGAAAGAATCTTTAGATAGGGTTTGCGCAGCTCGTCGATATCAAAACTTTTTCCATTCTCCGCTTTTTGACCTAAGCCTATTGCTATGTCGGTTAATGACCTCTGCTTGCCATCAAAAGTTGTTAGCGGTGCAGAAAATACTGCAATCACCTTACTGTCTTTTTTTAACTCGTTTATTCTTTTGATTATGGTAGGTATGAGTAGACCGTCCACTCCTACCGCACTTCCTCCAAACTTTGCTACAACTAGATTTTGCAAAACTTGATTACATCTTGCTCTAC
>JAWOLM010000078.1:0-5562 GCA_033853455.1 Nitrosotalea sp.
TTTTTCTGCCATTGGACCAAAAAATAACAGTTGTTTTGGTGTAAGTATATCAAACCAAATTTTCAAACATTTTGGATAGAATCTGAGGGTGGAAAAAGTTTTTCTTAGCCTGTACTCTTAGTTCGCATGATTTGGCTGCCACAAAAGTTGTTGTCTATGGACTAAGCACAGAAGGATACGTAATTGCATGCCAAATGGCAATAAAAGGAGCTGATGTCTTCATCGTGGACGAATCTGCACACATGGCAATTTCTCTCAAGGCGGAAATAGCCAAGACATACCCGAATGTTACATCACTAAAAGAGGATGAACCATTACTTGGCGTAGAGCCTATTGATGTCGCAATTTCTCATGCCGAATATCTCTTCTTTGCTCCAAGAATTCGAAAAACAGGACAAGAAGCAAAGATGGAGATTCACTCAAAATTTAAGGACGCCACATCTCCGATGAAAAAAGGAGGTTCTGTCATCTACAATCTTCCGACTGGTATAGGCGGCAACAATGAAACTATATCGCTTTTGGAACACATCACAGGCCTTGAATTAGGAAAAGGAATATCGTATTTCTATTATCCACTCTCAAAAGGATACATTCCTGAAATTATCGGTTCCTTTAATGGCAAGTCTGATGATAAACTCGGCAAGCTATTAGAGGTAGAGAAAAAAACAAAAAAGTTTGTATCCATATCTTCTGCTGAAATTATTCACGCAATTAAGGTTCTGACACAATTTTCAGGTCTAGCAAGCATTCTTGAAGTTTGTAAATTTGCACAAGATCCAACTACAAGAAATGATCTTGTATTTACAGACTACAAGGATCTGTTTCTGGATGACATGACAGACCGACTATATGACTTGAGATCGCTTGGTACATCTGTTGAAGGTGCAGGTACCATGATGTATCTGGTAAATGGAAGCATAAAGGGAATTGAAGGGTATGTCAAGAGGCTCATCGATGAAATTCGGTCTACTCTGAAAAAGAATGAACTTAAGGCAAGTAGAACTAGAGTAGTTCTAGTCTGGACCCAGGATTCATATGAAATGCGCGCTGACAAAGTTGACATGTTAAACTCTCTTGTTACCAAATTGCGTGATTACATAGGGGATGTAGAAGTGCAACAGGGCCCAAGTCTTGACCTTTTCCATAGCGATAAAACTACAATCATAGTTGCATGTTCAAAAATTGATTATGATAAGGTAGCCAAGAATGGAAAAGATTCAGATGTCATAATAATCAAGACCAATCCTCTGTGTGAGATATTATAATAAAGGCAGTACAATAAAGAGTGATAGCCTTGTCTGGAAACGACAATCAATTTGAAGATGAGATCAAATCTGTAGAAAGAGAAGAGATGCAAGAGGAGTCTATCGAAAAACCAGAGATTGAAAATATTGAAGAACTAAAAAACAAATTAGAGAAAGAAAAAGAAAAGGCAACTTCACAAGAAAAAAAAATCCAATATTTGCTTGCTGATTTTGATAATCTAAAGAAAAGAGCTGAACTAGATGTTCAGAATAAAGTAAACTATATTACTGATAACCTGATCTTGAAATTTTTATCAATTTATGACGATTTTGTTCGTGCAAGAGACGCCCTCTCTAAACAAAATGTCAATACTGATGGTCTTGATGCAATTTTAAAGAATATGGACTCGTTTCTATCGGAATATGGTGTAAAACCCATTGAGGCATTGGGTGAGGTTTTTGATCCTAGATTGCACGAGGCCATCTCAATCAAGAGTGACCCAGAACTTGATGATGACACCATTACCGCAGAACTGCGTAAGGGATATATCTTAAAAGACAGAATTATTAGACCTAGTCTAGTAGAAATATCTAAAAAACGTATCAAAGAGATGAATTAAGATGGCAAAAATTATTGGTATTGATTTAGGAACAAGTAACTCTGCTGCGGCGGTTATGATGGGTGGAAAACCTACTCTGATTCCTGCAGCAGAAGGAACCACGATAGGAGGCAAGGCATTTCCTTCAGTAGTTGCATTTACCAAAGACGGCCAGCTTATCGTGGGAGAGCCCGCACGAAGACAAGCAGTAACAAATCCGACAGGGACTGTCATTGCCGCAAAACGCAAGATGGGAACTGATCATACCTTTAAGATTTATGATAAGGAATACAAGCCACAGCAAGTTTCTGCCTTTATTTTACAGAAAATCAAGAAAGATGCAGAGTCATTCATCGGAGAAAAAGTCGACAAAGCTGTCATAACCGTTCCTGCCTACTTCAATGATAATCAGAGACAAGCCACAAAGGATGCAGGACAGATAGCAGGACTCGAAGTCGTCAGAATAATTAACGAACCAACTGCAGCAGCACTTGCCTTTGGCCTTGACAAATTAAAACAGGACATGAAAATAGTGGTCTTTGATTTGGGAGGAGGAACACTTGATGTTACAATAATGGAGATGGGAGGAGGAGTCTTTGAAGTAATGAGTACTTCGGGTGATACCCAACTAGGAGGAACCGATATGGATAAAGTACTTATTGATTACATTGTTGATAATTTCAGAAAATCTTCTGGTATAGATCTTACCAAAGATAGTGCAGCAATGGTGAGAGTAAGAGAGGCTGCAGAAAAAGCAAAGATAGAACTCTCCTCGGTATTTGAAACTGATGTCAATCTGCCTTTCATATCATATGATCCTTCTTCTGGGCCAAAGAATCTGGAACTGAAAATAACCCGTGCAAAATTCGAGGAGCTTATCAACCCTATAGTTGAAAGATGCAAGCCTTCAATGACAAAGGCTCTTGAGGATGCAAAATTATCACCAGCTGATGTCAGTAAGATCATCCTTGTAGGTGGTCCAACAAGAATACCTCTTGTCAGAAAATTCGTTGCTACTGTAATGGGCAAGGATCCAGAGGCGGGTGTAGACCCAATGGAGGCAGTAGCATTGGGCGCCGCAATACAAGCAGGAATCATTGCAGGAGAGGTAACTAGCGATATTGTTCTTTTAGATGTAACTCCACTGACTCTGGGAGTAGAGGTTCTCGGCGGCTTGCGTGAACCAATAATAGATAGGAATACTACAATACCGACTTCTAAGAGTAAAACCTTCACAACAGCAGCTGACAACCAAACTGCAGTAACCATTCACATAGTTCAAGGAGAAAGACCTATGGCTTCAGATAATGTCTCACTTGGAAGCTTCAACCTTTCTGGTATTCCTCCTGCACCAAGAGGCGTACCCCAAATCGAAGTCAAGTATGATATCGATGCAAACGGAATTCTCAATGTTACCGCAAGAGATCTTGCAACTCAAAAGGAGGCCAAGATAACAATTAGTGCAAGCACCAAACTCTCAAAGGACGATATTGAGAAAATGAAAAAGGATGCTGAAACCTTTGCTGAGCAAGACAAAAAGAAGAAAGAAGAAGTCGAGGTAAAAAATGAGGCAGAGCAATACATCTACACAACTGAAAAGCTGGTGAATCAAGATCTCAAGGATAAGATATCTCAAGATCAGGGAATCAAAGTAACTAATGCAATAAAAGATCTCAAAGATGTTCTAAGCAAAGAACCAAGTGAAATCAAACAAAAACTTGATACTCTAAAGAAAATTGTAAATGAGATTACTACTGAACTTTACAAAAATGTAACCCCTCCTCCAGGACCTGGCGCCCAAGGTGCAGCGGAATCTGGTCCACAAGCAAATGCAGGACCTTCGGGACAAGCTGCTGGTGGAACAAATTAATGTCATACCTGAATACAAACAACGCTGTATAATATGAGTACAAAACGTGATTATTACGAAGTCTTGGGGCTTCAGAAAAATGCCAGCCAAGAAGAGATAAAATCTCAATACAGAAAACTTGCACTCAAGTTTCATCCTGATAGAAACAAATCTCCAGATGCTGCAGAACATTTTAAAGAAGTATCAGAAGCTTATGCGGTATTATCTGATAACGAAAAACGCAAGCTTTACGATAGTTACGGACATGCGGGTGTTGATGGCAGATATAGTACCGAAGACATCTTCCAAGGTTCCAGGGTAAATTTTGAAGATGTTTTTGGATCTGGTTTTGATTCTATCTTTGAAAATCTATTTGGTAGGGGTGGAGGAGGCTTTAGGTTTGGTGGCTTTGACTTCGGCTTTGGCGGTGAAAGAGGAAGAGATTTGGTCTATGATACTGAAATAACACTAGAAGATGTGTTTAGAGGAAAACAAGAAGAGATTGAACTGCCCGCAGAACTTGAATGTGTTGACTGTAAAGGAACAGGCGCCACTCCAGGGACTTCGATGAGAACATGTACTGTCTGTAATGGCCATGGCCAGGTACGAACATCTCGTAGCAGCGGCTTTTCCACGTTTGTTACAGTTCATCCATGTAATACTTGCAAAGGCCAAGGCAAAATAATAGAGAGGCCATGTTCCAAATGTAAGGGGTCGGGAAAGCAAAAAGGAACTCGACATTTTTCATTTGAAATACCTGCAGGAATTGAAACTGGTGAATATCATATTAAAGGACAAGGAGAGCCCATGCAGCACGGAACAAGCGGTGACCTGATTGTTAGAATTAAAGTCAAACCGCATGACAAGTTCAAGCGTGATGGTGCAGACATATTTTATGATGAAAACATCTCAATGGTTGATGCTACTTTGGGCAAGAAGCTAGTTGTGCCAACTTTGGAAGGAACTGAAAAAATTGAAGTTGAACCAAGCAGCCAACCAAATACAATAATAAAATTAAAGGGAAAAGGTCTACCACATCAAGGAAGTCGAAGTAGGGGAGACGAATACGTTAGACTTGTTGTCAATATTCCAAAAAAGATTGATAAACATCAGCGAAAACTGCTTGAAGAACTACAAGACACTCTAAAGGAGGAATAAATTTTGAGAATTGCTTTAGATGTAGATGGTGTTCTTGCAGATGTTATTCATTCATGGCTATCATATAACAACAAAGTCAGAACAGTCATACTAAAATCTGACATATCGGAATGGGATTTTTGGAAAAGGTATGACATAAACAAATTTGATTTCTATGAAGAATTATCAATGTGTTGGAAATCCTGGAAAGATATACCTCCAACAGAAAGTAATATCTCTCACGCATCAAAGGATCTATCAAGATTGGGAACAGTAGACATTGTTACTGCAAGAGAAGATTCAACTCATGATGATGTAAAGAATTGGCTCAAAATGCATAATGTGACCTATAAAAATTATGTAGGGGTGGCAGAGGGGACAGAAAAAGCAAAACTTGACTACGATGTATTCATAGATGATTCTCCACTCAATGCGGAAAGTATGCTTGCACAAGAAAAATCGATAATATTGTATAGCCAACCATGGAATCTAGATTTTCCCGACCCTCGAGCAAAAAGGATTTATGAACTAAAGAATGCAACTAATGTCATAGAAGAAATCAATCGTAACTAATCTCTCTTCTCATTACAAGTTTAATCTTATAATAAAGACACTTATTCTGGCATTTTAATTTTCACGTTGCGGGGGTCGCCTAGCCTGGTCAACGGCGTAAGGCTCAGAACCTTATCTCTTAGGAGTTCGTGGGTTCAAATCCCACCTCCCGCATTACAAA
>JAWOLM010000079.1:0-2632 GCA_033853455.1 Nitrosotalea sp.
TTGATCTCATCAACAGGATTTGCCCTTGCACAGACCACTGATACGTCAAATCCAGTACTTGGAATATACGCGCAGGTCATAGTCCGTGACCAAGCAGGCAACCTTGTTTCATATCTTGAGACATCGCGAGTTACCATAGTTAACACTCTGACTTTCAACCAACAGATAAATGAGAACATTGGACTCTTTCAAAGATCCGTGGTAGAGTTTAATGGCCAACAGATTGAGATCCTAAAGGCAAACGAGACACTTGTGCATACCTTTCCTACAATTGTATCGGGGAACTTGATTTCAGTAAAGACTGCTAACGGCGACAAGACACTTGTCTTTGCAGAGCATGATGGATATCCAATGACAAAGGGAGATAGAGTCACTACGTACTGGACAATTGTTCGGGCTCTTTCCTAGTCTTTCCTGATAGCAATACTCCCACACCTATTGCAAAAAAGAGGGAGAGTGAGACGAACCTGTATGGCTGGTTTGTCTGAGTCGTATACCCTACAAGGAACGGTGCAATCAATAGTATTGAGAGAACAAATATCATTATTGTATCTGCGTGCAGTATTCCTCTTCGTGAAGCAAAAAATAGCATTACTGTGAGAGGTAAAAGGAAAAGTACGACGATATAGTCAAACCTCATCTGCATCTCCATTGCTGCAAAGCCCTGCCAGAAGACTGAAGGATCAAATGTAGTCCCGCCGCCTGCAAAATTTGTTTTGTATATGACAGCAGCTGATGCGATTACAATTATGATTATGCCATAAGATGCAAGGGAGTACATCTTTGATCTTTTTGGAATGTTAGATCTTGCAATAAAGTAAAGCGTCATTGGAAGAAACGCAATGGTAAGAGGTTTTGAAAATATGGAGAGGAAAAACGGTGCAGGTGACGGTGGCCAGAACTTTTGTATCAGGTACAGTGCAAATAGATATAGCGCAATCCAAAAGTTATCATAGCTTGCTGTAGTGCTGTAGGAGACAAAGATGTCGCTTTGCAAAAGTAATGCCATGGAGACAAGCCCTGCAAACCTTTTGCCTGTGATGTTTTTTGTGAAAAAATATGTCAGAACAAGTAGCACACCTGAAGTAACAAAGGGAATTGCGCGAATATTTCCAAGCCCAAGGGAGACTGAAAGCAAAAGATATCGGAAATGCGGCTCAAAGCTCTTGCCAAACTGCGAGATATTCCATGACTGGACTCGCTCCTTGACATGTGCATAGTCTTCCCACTGCTCTTCGCTTGCAAGCGTTCCTGCAGTAAGTGCTACAAAGACTGCAAGCAGTACTGCGACTCCGATAAGGGCTTGCTTTTTTGTAACCTCAAACGTTGCAATCTTTCTGAATCGGGCCTCGCACTTTGACCTCTTGTAGTATGCTATGCCAATCACAAGTATGATTACATTGATGACAACCAGCGGAACTGCCAACACTCCGGGCTCAAATGGATTTACTACATTTGGTGCAAAGGCTGCTGACTGGAATGGACTGCTAGCTCTTGCTATCAGGGCTGGAAACATGACAGGTATCAGACAGATGAAAACAATTACAACTGTTGGAACAAAGACTGCCCAGGAGAGAAGATGAGGCTTGATTGAAAATGTCCTTGGTTCTTTCTTTTCTGGCTGCGGATTGGACTTTTTGTTCTTCTTGTCTGCCAAACGAATCTCATTGAATGTATGGGTTTAAAAGCGAAACGGCATCTTGTGTTTTTTCTTACCCGTTCTTAATCTTGGAGAAGACTTGGGCCCATTCTTGGCCTTCCTTTCTTGCCTGCGCTTGTGCGTTTTGATACAGCAGCTGGTAGACCCATGAAATTATCTCAGACCAGATTGCCTTGAGCGATACCTCGTCGGAGAAAAATATGCTTGTCCTAACTGCAAGCATTGCAGGAATATTTCTTGCGTTCTTTGCAGGGTCTTGCTGCCACTTTTTTAGTACGCGATCGCAGAACTCGAGTATCTCGTTTTTTGAGAGCTCAAGTCTGTCAGGGTCTGTATCATTGTTTTTTTTCTGTGCGGGTTTTTTCGTATTTTTGGTAGCAGTATTTTTTCTTGAAACCTTTCTTGGTTTCTTTGGTGCAGAGCCCTTTTTCATTGATATGTTATGGCAAAGGGGTTAGTTATCTTGTTCTCTACAAAAAGAAGAGAAGATCCCTTAATAGGAATGAAGTCGTATTATTGTGTACAATGAATATCTATGACAAAAAGTCAGTCCGCTGCTCGCAGTGTGACAGGTTCATAGGTGAGATAGATTACGATGCGGTAGTTACACTTCCAAAATGTGGCAGATGTGCAAACCCAATGCCGGAAGGCGATGACAAGCTACAGTACATTGTTACCAAGTTCAACAAGAGTGGCAAGAATCTAGTACCAACAGAAGCTTGAAGATACAAAATATTGTATGCTGTATGGCCTAGTGGATGTGATGAAACATTCCTTTAATATGTAGTAAAATTCCTTGAGCGCACACTGATCGATTCTAACACATCAACATTTTATTATGGGAAATTTTTGACATGAATATGGGGTTACAATTCTGAGAAAAATTCTTGCTCTTTCTATTTTGGTTCTAGTCTTTGCTGTAACGGTATCAGTTCGTGATGTGGAAGCGCAGACTAGCTCATCTGGTGGTAG
>JAWOLM010000080.1:0-8036 GCA_033853455.1 Nitrosotalea sp.
TCGGCTTTGCACAGAGAAACACGATTATTTTGTGGGTCTGCCATGAGGACAAAATAGTGACTCGGATCAATGAAGCGAATTATAAGACCTGCTTGTTCTACTTGATGTCCTGGCATTATCTTGAACTTGACACTGATTTGTGCGTCACTCATTTCTGGCGAGTCGGGCATAATTTGCATATGATATCCAGAATTATTGCCTACAGGTAACGCTGCCAGCACGTTAGGTTTTGAAGGTGCCGAATCATCTGTTTTTACAACCCACAGTCCCGGTGGTGAGTTTGCTTGAAAGGCTACAAAGTTGGAAGGAGTAGTATTATCTTGGTAAGAATCAAAATTCCAATCTTTTGTATGAGCATAATTGTAGTTTATCAATGCGTTATAAAGTGCGACTGAAACTCCTATTGCAGTAATTATTGCAAAGATAGTGTATCGTTTCTTTCTAGACAGGCCAAATGTTTTATCTCCCTTTGACAAATATTACCAAGATTAGTCCTAATAGTGGTTGATATAAACAAACCTGATCTGCAAAGTCACTAAATAGAGTTTTTCCTATCTACGTTTTCTCGGTTTCTGTTTTGACTTCCATCTGTCATATCCCCATCTTGTTATGGCAAATACACCCATTGAGAAAAAGAAACCTCCAACATACATGAAAATTAAATTGTAATGGTGCGGGTCAGTTCGTGCTGCAAATCCCCAGTAAAATCCAATTGCAGCGCTGAGAAATTGCGTTGCGCAAAATATTAGCCACTTGTCTACCATGCTTGAGTCAAATCCACCATACTTTTTACCCTTTCTAAGATCAATTGGTTTTCATATTGTTCAAAATATTAAAAATGAAAAATGAGGGGTCAGCACTACTCCGCAAACTGCGAGTAAGCTCTTTCTCCGACTTGTGACAAGTCTAAGCCGATTTCTTCTTCTTTTGGCGTTACTCTTACACCACCTGGCCAAATTGCATCTTGGATTCTCCATATGATGTATGTAATACCAAACGACCATGCTGCACCAAAGCCTGCGCCCTCACAGTTTATGACAAACTGCATTGGGTTTCCAAAGAACAGTCCGTTGTGGCCATATGGATTGATACGTGTTTCACTGAATGCTCCTGTCAAAAGTGCACCAGTTACACCACCCATACCGTGGACACCCCATGTATCCAATGCATCGTCTATCCTTGCTCTGTTCTTTATTAGAACACAGTAGAAACAGACTGTGGCACATGCGAAACCTACGATAATTGACGCCCACGTACCAATGAATCCGGACGCTGGCGTAATTGCTACAAGTCCCGCTACTGCTCCGTTACAAGCGCCTATTGCACTTGCTTTGCCAGTATGAGCCCAAGCTAGAAACAGCCACCAAATTGCGGCAACTGCTGTTGCAACGTTTGTGTTTTGGAATGCTTGTGTTTCGAGGAAACCTGCGAATCCTGCACTTCCTGGGTTGAATCCGAACCAACCAAACCAGAGTATTGTTGCTCCGAGGATAATTAGTGGAATTGAATGAGGTTCAAATGGAGCTTTTCCATAACCTATTCTACGTCCAAGGAACATAGCTGCAGCCAATCCAGCAAAACCTGATGTGATGTGGATGACTGTACCTCCCGCAAAGTCTTCTGTTCCTATTTTTGCTAACCAACCTACTGAGGTACCCTGACTTCCAAGCGACCAGTTTGCATGTCCCACAAAGTCATACACGAATGTAGTCCAAAGAACTACATGAATTAGAAATGCACTCATCTTTACCCTATCAGCATAACCTGCAATTGCAAGCGCAGGAGTGATAGCGGCGAACATGAGCTGGAACATCACATAGGCCAAGTGTGGAATTGTCGGTGCGTAAACATCAGCCGGTGCATTATGGAAGACGTTATTGAGTCCAACCCAATCCAAGTTTCCGATGAAACCATATGGATCAGCAGATGGACCAAACATTATTGCATATCCCCAAACGACCCACTGGACACTCACAATAGAGTAGACCATGAAGTTTTGTAGAATTACTGTAAGTGCTTGTTTTCTTCTGGACAAACCACCATACAAGAAACCTACACCACCAGGAGTCATGATCATGACGAAGACTGCTGCTGCGTACATGAAAGTGGTGTCTCCTGTGTCAATACATGGCGCCTCACTACCACCAAAAGTTCCGTTTCCTGGCGGAGTCATTGGTTGGCCACAGTGAATCTCATTAGTTTTCTGCGGATTTGCAAGATTTCCAATTGGGCCGAATTGCGCCTGCGCGTCTTGCGTAGCTGTAATTCCTGAAATTGTTACAACTAATGCTGCTACTGCAAAAACGAGCGGCCATTTGTGCTTAGATATTGTCGTCCCTAATGGCATTCTCGAGATTGTTTCCGACATCTTTTCGTAGAGATGAATCCCGTCTATAAAAGGTATTTTATCCTAAAAAGATTTTTTTATGATACTATTTGTTTCAAAAAAGATTTTCTTTTTGATCGTTACATATTGTGTATCATAAAATTTCAAAAAATTTTAAAAAAAATTATTATACAAGCTACAGAGTATCACTGGCATGGCAGAAGCAGATATAACAATATTCATAGCGACCGGAGTCTCTCTTGCCATCACAATTGCCATTTACTTTGGTGAAAGGGCATATAGATACAAGAGAATCAAAGAAGGCAAACATGCTGGAACTTATGGAATGTCGTATGAAGGCGAAGGCCATCCATAAATCCACACGTTATTTTTCATAGCAATTTTAACAAAGATTGATTTACTCTATGATAATTAAGTTTCTCAAATGAGAATCAACTTAGATGACAATGAGCAAATTATAGCCTCACTTCCAAAGATCTGGGGAATCGCACTTGGATTGGCAGGATTTTTTCATAAAAGTAAAGAGGGGGTTTTAGCGTTAACGAACAAAAATTTGATCTTTGCTCCACATTATTTGTATATTACTCCAAAAGAGAGAGAAAAATACTTTGGGGAGGACAAGGCAAGAGTTCTAAAGCTCGCAAATTACTCAGAAGCCGATCTAGATGAAGACATATCAAAGAGTTCCAAGAGTTGGATAATTCCTTTAACTTCCATAGTAAAGGCAGAAAGTGTTACGTCAAGGAAAGTAAACTTTCTTCATGTTACTTTCAAGGATGCAAAAAACAAAATGAAGAGTTACGAGTTTGCAATAACAAAGTCGGTGATAAACTATCCACAGAGACAACCTTTGATGTATTATAACTTAGACTGGACAGAGTGGGTAAACCTCATAAATTCCCATTGTGACGTAGTATGATTTAGCTACTTTGTTGATTGCGAAGTTTTTGTAATGCCATATCTACGATTGGATCTTGCCGCGCTTCATCTTCTTTAATGAATTTTACATTAGTAAGTCTTTTTTGATACTTGAATATCTCAAGCTCAGTTGATTTGTCCTTCTTTTTTATGTACAATGCTAATTTCAAAACAGCCGCGCCATCATAATCTTCTTTGAACTGTCTATAGTGTTCGGATGCATTTAATGATTTGAAAAACACCCAAGTGCTCTGCAATATACGTGAATTACAGTAAAGAACAAACTCGTATTTGTTATCTGTCTCAACGAATCTTGCCTGGATCTCGTCGTCAGGAAAATACTTTAAAATTTTATTCCATGTGTTTGCCACTTTTTTCCGCTCATCTATAAGAAGGAGAAGTACTGGCCTTACATCATAAAGATGATAACCAAGACCTAAAAAATCGTCAAACCAATCAATCTTGCTTTCAGTCATGCAGTGGTTTCAAATTGAATCATATTTAACATTAAACCTGTGGAATTATTTTTTGAATTACATCAAGATCTATTATATATCAGAATTAAATCCAAAAAATATTGAATTCGGGTAGAAAAAAGACGGATGAGATTCTTGCAATGTCGCAAAGAGAATTATTGCATTATTTAAGAGAGAGCGATAATACCTTACAACCAGATGATCTGATTCAGATAACACCATTTGAACATGGTATCAAGGCATTGTATTATCACAAGGACTCGACAAAGCCTTTCAAGACTCGTGTCTTTCTCAAGAACGTAGATGATTCAGATAAATTCTAGGTTTACAGAATACATAACTTGTACTTTGTTCATATAGTATATCGTGAGAAGAGACCACTATGCAGAAGACAGATGGATTTTCATTGAAAGTATACAAATATGGTTTCAACACAAGAACCAATTTTGGCTCTTAATTAGCATCTTATCTTTTAGCGCAGTTGTTGTTTTGCAAATTTTTTTATCATTCGCATCTGAGGCAAATCCATCAGCAAGGCAACAATCAGAATTTCTTGTTGCGCCCATTCTCGCTATATTTACCTTGAGTACTTTTTGGAGAAGCGTAGTTCATACTTTTCTTTCATTCACTGGAGCTTTGATTACATATGGCGGAATGTTTCTTTTTCATGTTACTAGTGTTACAGCCCAGTTAGTCACACCTTACACAGCCAATCGATTAGGATTTGGAATAAAACACCTAGTGATAATATCGCCGAACGCAATAGCTGACAGATATTTCATTGTAGGAATGTTTGCACTTGTATTTTGTCTTGTGATAGCAATCAAACCAAAATTTTTCAAATCAAAGGATCCAGACGATCTTCCATTTCCAGTGTGGAGACACAGTAAAAAATTTGTACTGACCCAAAAATCAGGTCTGATAAAATTTGTTCCAGTATCCGCATTTCTGACTTATGAAGAACAGCACTTTATTGCCAAGTACAAGTACATCGTATTGATTATTTCAGGTACAAAATTTTTGGTTACGCCCTATGATTGGGTTCCAGATGATTCAGTTGTAATAAGAGACGCCAAATCTAATTCCATTATTGGAATCATATAAAATAAAATTAGAATAAAAAAGTGTAGTTATAGGATAGTGTCTTTTGGTTTGAGTTCGCGCCACTTTCCACGAGCCCAGAATCCCCATTTTTGTTTGTCTTCAGATGTATAGTAACATTTTTCATTGTGTGCACAACTATGACATCTCTCTGACGGCTCTATGGCAGGAGCTATGTTGTTTTTAAGCAGCGTATTGAGTATTCGTGCTCTGCGTTTTGTTTCACCTAACAGTTTCTCGCTTTTTGGAACTTGGAATTCCATCTCGTTTCCTTCTCTATCAAAGTAAACGATTACGCCTTCTGGTTTGTCAAACATATGCAGATAGGAATTCAGTTGTATGAAATGTTCAGCATATGGCATCTCAGGCAGTTCGTCCACTGCTTTGAAAACCATCACCACATCATCTTCAACTCTTTCAGCTCTGCCAACCAATTTTACGCCAGAACCAGCATCGAGTTGACCATCAATGGGTTTCTCCATAATGCTCAATGCGCTCTTTTGCATAATTTTTGTCAGCATCTGTTTGTGAGTTTGTTCAGATGGATCTTTTCTATCCAGATATGAAGCTCTGAGGCAACCGCTAACCTCATCCACTGTAACTTTGCCTTCATCAGCTACTTGTGGATTGATTGCTGCAAATACCTCTTCTATCACATCATAGACATCAAATTTTGGTGCCGCGTCGCTTGCTGCTCTGTAATTGTCTATTCCTTGTTTGAGTTTTTCTTGAACTTTTTCCACGATTCGAACCTTCTTTGTTTTGGAATCGGTCATTCTTTGAAAAGGCGGTTTTTGATCTATAAAAGGTATTTTATCCCAAAATTATTTTCTTATGATATTATTCTTTCTTTGTTATACTTATAAGCAATAATTTTAATAAAAGTGTTCCATAGTTGCACTGAATTCAAGCCATGAAAAAAATAGAAGCTGTAATTCCCGAAGACAAATTGGATCCAGTCTTTAGCGCATTAACGCAGCTAGACATCGGTGGCTTTACATATTTCACAGCAAAGGGTAGAGGAAAGAGACCTAGAGAGATGGTAGCGTCCGGAAGAGGAGGACGATTTCAATCTGCCTACAACGTGAATGTGAACATCTATGTTGTGGTACACGATAACATGGTAGACAAAGTCATTGATGCTATAACATCTCATGCAAGTACTGGAATGGCAGGAGAAGGCAAAATATTCGTCTACAATGTAGACGATGCCGTAGATGTAGGAACTAAAAAACGCGGCGAGTCTTCACTCTAAATTTCTTTTACTATTTTCATTTAAGCATAGGTCAGCGTACGCCATGTCAATGTATATAACTCTAGTAAACTAACCAAGCGCATGTTCTGGCCAGGAATGGGGGATCCCGCAAAACGAAGGAAAACCCTCAAGTATCTAGTTATTACTGCAGCAATAGGAATATCAGTTGCAGTTGGAAATACATTTGTTCAGGGCCAGATAAAGCAGGGAGATCCCCTCTATCAGTGCACAAATGGAAAAGATATCAATTATCGTCTTTCTGCAACAATAGAACTCTACGTAGACGGAGTAAAACAAGATATACCTGCTAACGTGGGAATCACCAAAGATTGTCAGAGGTCATTGTACACACTTGCCGACGACGGAGTAATTCACATTGCAGCTACAAAAGAATACCCATTTGAAGTAGGCCAATTCTTGTGGATAATGGGTTTTAATTTACGCGATATGGACGAGACCAAATCTAAGATATATGAAAATGGAATGGAGTCTCCCGATTTCATTCACACAATAATAAAAGATGGGGCTCATTATAGAGCAGAGTTTGTCTCAAGAAACAGCGAAGGCGCGCCTACCTTCACACCGCCAAGCTAAAACGACCAAATTTCAACAATTATTGTAAGTGTTCAATCAAAAAGAAGGAAAAAGGATGGAGTCTTACCAGTACTTTCCGTTGTCTGGTATCAGACCAATGCCTTCTCTCTCAAAGTGCTTATCGAGTTCAGCGACCCATCTTTCTCGGACAGCGCTTTGACCCATACCGTGTGCTCTGAGCCAGAAAGCAATGACGCCTAGTAGGAATACTGCAAACATGATAGTTGCAAATATGTAGGTCATGACATCGTAGAATAACGGATCATAGTCTGGACCTATTTGACCTGCAAAATTCGGCAGCAAGCCTACGAGCATAGCAAATATCGCGCTCATCATTATTCACAACAATTTATGTACGATATATACATTTCTGTAAGAATTTGGTTTGGTAAAGTTGGATCTAGGTAGAGACAAATAATAAAATAAGAAAAAGAGAAGATCTAGCGTTGTTTTCTTGCTTTTTCCACTTGCTTTGCTCTTACGACGAAAGCAATGAAGATTCCGCCGAATATTGCGCCAGAGATAATGGAAGCACCAATGACACCGTTAGCGTCAAGGTATGGTGTACCAGAACCTGCGTGTGGATTTGCCTGCACATCTGCTATTCTTGAGCGTGCTAGCTTAAGCTGGTCTTCTAGTGTTATTTGACCACCGCCTCCCACACCTGCGTACTGTGCCGCAGCGAATGGAGCAAACGATGATACTACGAAGAGAGCGAGTAGTGCGGCTCCAATAATTATTGGTTTGTTCATTTTAGCACCTATCTCAAAATGACTTGAGTTAGTATTTAACTCTTATGCAAATTAAAATTTCGGATCAGCAAGTAACATTTATGTTTGCTTGAAAAAGAAGCGGTTCGTGGGCCGACTCCATTCACATAGACATGGAAAATCACATTCTATAAGACCTGTTACACCCACTGCACCAACTTGGGTAAAGCAGAGTCCGGATGAAATAGAGGAACTGATTTTAAAATATGCAAAAGAAGGCCTCAAACCAAGTGAGATCGGTGTAAAGTTGCGAGATCAATATGCAATTCCACTCACTAAACAGATTGTCAAGAAATCCGTAGTGCAGATTTTGGAACAGAAAGGAATCAACCCAGACATGCCTGAAGACCTCAATAATCTTGTTGAGAAAGCACTTGGTCTACAAAAACATCTCCGAGCCAATAAATCTGACAAAAGAAATGTTAGATCACTCGAGTTGCTAGAAGCCAAAGTCCACAGACTTTCTTCCTATTACAAACAGATAGGACGCATTCCTAAAACTTGGAAATATAAGGCAGTTATTGCTCAACTTGAATAATGGGCAGTCGCGACCAAGCATTATCCTATTTTCATGA
>JAWOLM010000081.1:0-7339 GCA_033853455.1 Nitrosotalea sp.
AAAAATTTTTTAAAAAATTTTTTTGCAAGAAAACTTGTCAAAACAGTCTCAAGCAAAACCTTAAATACATTAGTTATGGATGACAGGCAATACACAAAATGGAAAAATGTCCACTTTGCTGTGAATCGCAACCATCAAGCGGTGCACTTGCAATTCACATAAAGAAAATTCATCCGCAGAGAAGCGTTGCACTTCAACTAGCGCAATAGATTTCTGCAGCGATGAAGGTTGTACGTAGGATATATCCAAAATAGGTTATCCAAAAATTTTTGATTTTTTAACCAAAACAAGCCTTTGCTTATCTCAAGCAAAACATTTTGTTAGCTAAATTTAGCATACTGTGAACCACATTTTACACCTGAAATTAATAATCGATTTTTCTAGTCGTATCCATGACAACATTTGCAAAGAACTGGCAAAGGCCACAAACACCAAGCGTTGGTGAACGAATCAACGACGCAATAAGACCAAAAGGTCCTCTGAAGCCAAGAATGGAACAAGCCATAAAGAAACTTCAGGCCCAAATTGGAAAACTTGATGGAATGATTACAAAATTAAAACAAAGAGATGAAAAGTTATTCAAAAGAATTGTAGTTGCTACTCAACAGCATGATCTTACTGCTAGTAGAGTCTTATCAAAAGAATTAGCCGAAGTTAGAAAAGTTACCAAACTTCTCGGAAATGCTAGAATCGCACTAGAGCAAATCGAACTCAGACTCAGCACCTTCCATGATCTGGGTGACACAGTGGTTACCATCATGCCAACAATTGGCTTGATGAAGAGCCTAAGATCATCTCTAGGACAGTTTATGCCAGAAGCAGATCGTGAGCTTGCTGGAATGACTGAAATGCTCAGTGGACTGATGACAGATACATTCCACAGTGGCGACTTTGGAATTGATTCTGGAGTTACAGACGAGGAATCAGAGAAGATACTCCAAGAAGCATCAGCAGTTGCAGAGGCAGCAGTAAACGACAAACTGCCCTCAATGCCTGCAAGCAGCGAATCATCCTCTGCCCGCTATATCTAGACTGTCTTGTGAGATAGTCTATAGCGGAAATATATCACAAATAAGACTAGGGAAACTAACAACACTGTAGCAGCAGAGAAAAATAATACAGGATATCCAAATGCTTTGGTAAATTCTCCGGTTACAAGAGATCCTGCAAAAACGCCAAATCCAGTCACGGCGCTGTTAACGCCAAGATATTTTCCCTCAAAACCCTGCGGTATACTTTTGAAAAATATCACTGAACTTGACGTACTAAAAATGGAAAATCCTATGACAAGAAGACAAGAGGAAATAATTGCCAAAGTTGCACCAGTACTTCCAATCATTATAGCAATTGCAATGCCAGGAATTGTCACAGCTAAAATTCTTGGAACAAAAGCTACCAGTATAGATCGTTCCTCTCCCAGCTTGGAGATTATCTTCGGAGCTACAAAAAAGACAAGCAACATGGCAGATGTTTGAGCCATATAGTTTAGGAAAACACCCGAGTTTGAAAAATGACGGCTTATTAGAAATGGGCTCCAAGCAGTTGAGTACATGTTACTTCCAAGATTAAAGCATAAGATTGCAATATAGAAAATTCCAATCTCGTTACTTATCTTACCCTTGAATATGGTGATAATGTGCTTGAAATCATAAATCTCTGGAATTTTTGGAAAGACAAAATGATAATGACTTATTGTATAGCCTAATCCTTGTATGGAATGCGCTACACTACTTCGCTCAATATGAAACTCTCCGCCCCTGACCATCATACTAAATACCATTGCCAACAGGCTCGATGCCGCACAAATTAAAAAATACGGTCTTAGACCGAAATACAGGCTACCTATAGTTCCTGCAGCCATTGCCACTAACATACCAAGAGTGCTGATTACTGATGTTCTTGCAAAAAGCCAACTCCATAGATTTTTTTGTGCAGATTCCATCACAAGAAGCTGAGTTACAGGATTTCTACCTACAATAAAAAAACCAAGTATGGGTGAAATTAAATAAAATATTTCAATTGACCTAGCAAAATACAATTCAATGCTAGAAAGAAAAACAACAAAAAATGATATTAAAAGTATAAACCGTTTTGTATGAAATCTGTCAATTATCTTGCCCCAAAAGATAGAGCCTATGGCAATTGCTGCATTTTGGAGGGCCGATACTATTGCAACCTCTCCTATGCCTCCCCCCAGAAATATCACATACAAAGGGATTACAATGCTCAAGCCCTGGTTTGTAATCTGTCCTGGAAGAATGTACCACATCCATTTCTTTGATTGTAAAGGTTGCACCCTTTCAAACACTTATGCTCATACCATATTATTGTATAATCAGTCAGAAGATCTTTGTCATCGGAAAAAATTCTATCATGCAGACGTGTGGGATTCACACGCCATGTTAGAATGCGAGGCATTCAAAGCACGACGACCATTGTCATCGTTCCTTCGGATTTCTCCGTAGGTGCTTCTACGGAAGGGATCACCTTGACCGTATCACATGTTGCTGCATGACACCCGTCTTGGGAGGATATTCCTTTGACAGGGACATATAGTACGTTTGCAAATTATTTAAGTATTGTGACTGATCTCTACTTGAAATTATTATTTTTTTACAATAATTGAAGTTGTTACATATTAACAAAGAATTTTTTGAAAATTATCCATGAAAGCTTTTATGATACAGTTACGTAAAACCACCGTGACAAACGATCCTGGTATTTACCAATTAATTTACGAATCCAATCTAGATAGCAAACTGGAACAAATTCTAATTGGATTGATGAAAGACAACCCATCGCCTAAAATTGAGACAGCTATTCGCAAGTTCTTACTGTTTGTGCAGCACTCCACAGAAAATTTTTGGACAGTCTACTATAATGCAAAAACCTATCAGGAAAAATTGGACTGCTATTACCAATTCTCAAAGAACCAATGTCTTGCAACGGAAGTGCTGATAAGAGATCTCAATTCGTTATCATCTGAAGAGGAAATAAAGGAAAATCTGAATAGTATACTAAAAGAAGGCTTTACTTTCTAACCGAAAGTAGAATCTGGCCTCGGTCGAGATTCCTTGAACTTTTCAATCTTGTTCCCTTCCTCATTTACAATTCTATCGATGCCAAGGATTTTTTCACGCAGATTGTTGATGATTGTGGCAACATCATCAGCCTCTCTTTCTACCTCTCCCCTTTTTTGCTGTAGAGACTTTATGCCCTGTTTTTCTTCCTCAATATACTGACCAACCTTCACTAATTTCTCCTTAAGATTCTTAATATCTACAGACTCGTCTTCTATGCTCTTCTCCAAGTTTGTTCTCTTGTCCTTCAAATTCTTAATCATCAAGCCTACATAGTCAATCGCTTCTTCAAGTTTGGTACGCTTATCCATTAGGGCTCTAATTCCAATATCTTCGCCACTCATCGTCCTTTGCTGCATAGGTTCCGGTATTTTTACCTGTTCAACAGGCTTGGGCTGTTCAACAACCCTAGGCGGTTCTGGTTTAGGCTGTTCAATGACCTCCACGCTTTCTTCTGATTTTATTTCGGGCTCTTGATATTGTGGAGCAGTAAAATCTTCTTTTTTAGTAGAATCTGGTTTAAATTCGTCTTTTTTCTTTCGGAATTTTTCAAACATACTGCTTATGACTACTGTAATGTGTAATATATAAAAAGTTAATAGATGAGATACGGCCCATTATACCGCTAAATCAGAGAAAAAGCCTCTTTTTAGGTAGAGTCAGCGATCATTTGTTTTAAACCAAGATATATTTAGAATCAAATCGTTGCTCTTCGTTAAATGAAGACTTCTCGCAAGAAAAACCTACTTTCTATCGTAGAAGATATTATAGAATTAGATCCAATGATGCGGTTTGCTGCAATTATAGATCTTAAAGGAAATATATCGGAAGCCATCATGAAAGAAGGAAAAACGTCTCTCAAGTCACAAAAAGAAGAAGAATATTTCTGTAAACAGGTGGCAATAAGAAGAAAAATCCGAAAGCAATTTGATAAAAGCCTAGGACCAGTCAATTATGTGCATATAGAACGACAGCGGGTCACCCAGATTGTTGTATACCCCCAACACAAAACTATCTATGTTACCATGGAACCCAATATGGGTATCTCAAGAAAATTGGAAATTATAGAGAAAATAAAAAAGAAAACTAGTGATTTGTAAGAAATCAAAGAACAGCCCTTTAGGCAACCAGTTTATTCTGCTGCTGGTTGTGGGGTTCCTTCGCCTACAAGATCAGCTGTAGCAAAGCGTCCGCCAACTTGCGTAATCTTTACTTTTGCGTTCTGGCCTACTTGTCCACCTTTGACGAATATCACAAAACCTTCTACTCTTGCGATACCGTCTCCCTTTCTACTGATTTCTGTTATGGATACGTCATATTCTTTACCAGTTTCTACCGGTTTTGGTCTGTTATCTTCAAAGCGTCGTCCGCCACCGAAGCGTCGTCCGCCACCGAATCTTCGACCTCCACCGTAACCTCTATTTCCACTGTCGTATCCTCCTTGTCTTGGACTTTCACCAAAACCAGAGTCGTTAAAGCTCACCGTTGCACCTCCTTTGTTGCTACGCGTATGTCACTACCCTATAAAATCTGTTCAAATTATGTCTAGGTATTGTTCCGCTCCCGCTTCGTAAATCTTCAATTTTTGACCATTTCAGGGCACTAAACACCTGTTCCGCTAGGCGTTCCGCTGTGCCGTTTCATGCTGTACCTGATAAAACATCGATTCCAAAAGAAGGCATGTCAAAACAACAATACAGGTCCGAAATGGGCATCATTGCCGATATCCTCGGCGTGACAATGGATGGTGGAGTACAAGGAGTAATAGTCTCTGCTATTTCAAGAAGAGCGAACCTTTCCCACTATGCAGTCTTGGAGAAATGCCAGAAGCTGATAGACGCAGGTTTGGTAGAATCGATGAAGGCAGAAAGAAACAGACTGTTTAGAATTACAGAGAAGGGTATTAGGTTCTTCCAGGAATTTCAGAGATTTCAAGGTGTAGTCCAAGGGCTTAACTTAAGGTACTAGAAAGAATGTACCAATTAACCCCAGTAATCCCACCAGAAGCACAGGCAGAAGCAATGCTTTTTGTAAGGATTACCTATATCCTGACAGCGATGCTAAAGGCTCCAATAATTGCCGCTTGTCTCTTTACACTTGCTTTTTCCTCGTGTATACAATACGCTCTAAGCTCAACTAAAGCGCTAGAGTTTACCATTTATGCTGATGGAACAACCCATATTTTTTATCAAACGGATGTTGATCCGCAGTCTCCTGATTTCTTACTCGATCTGTATGGCAATACTACTGAAAATCTTGTAACACAAGATCAGAATGGAACTCTTCTTTCAAGTAAAATGAATACAAATAGTTTAGACATTGCAACTCTCGGAGCTTCCACAATTAAGGTAGATTATGATACCCCTGATCTTGTATCAAAAAGTGGTAAAACGTGGACATTTCATGTGAACTCTCCTATTGATTATTCTGTGCTTTTACCTGCAAATACTGTGATTGTGGGCATGAGTACCACTCCTTCAAATTTGCAGGTCGTAGATGGTCAATCTCTGATCTCACTTCCAAGCGGTCCTGCGGACATCAGTTACATATTTGGAGTATTAGGAACGAGTCAGACTGCAACGTTGGCAATTCAAAAAGCACGTGATTTTATAAACACAGTAAATTCCGAAGATATCAAGACCCCACTTGCTTCTGAAAAGCTAGATGAAGCAAATACAGCTTTTAACCAAGGAAGATACTCTGATTCGGAAGCACTAGCAAATGATGCCAAAAACTTGGCTGTGCAGGAACAACAGGCAGCTCTCTCTACACCAAAGCAACCTACAGACAGTACCACAATTCCAATTTTGATTGCAGGGGGAGCAGCTGCAGCTGGAACAACTGCATTCATTATTCTAAAAAGAAATAGAACAACAAAAGAATTACCCGTTCCACCTATTCCCAAGAGCAATTACGTAGCGCCTGACAAAGAAACTATCTTTAGGCTGAAACCAGAACTACGCCAGGATGACAAAGAGATTGTGGCTTTTATCTCTGAGAAGGGAGGAAGAGTTTTTGAAAGCGAACTTCGAAAGAAATTCCTCTTACCCCGCACTACTATGTGGCGAGCAGTGAAGCGATTAGAAAGAGAGGGAATTGTTGAGATAGAGAAGGTAGACCAACAAAATCTCATAAAACTACAAGTCGAGGAGGATAAACAATGAAAGCATTAGCATTTCTTTTGATACCTTTGGTTGTAACGATGATTTCTGGCATGCCTATGAAATCCTATGCTGATCCACAGCTAGATATCCTTCTCAATATTGCAACACAGGCTAGAGACAATCTCGGTGCTACAATTTCACAAATTAATAATATACCCAGTGAGATTAACCGACTCTATACACAAGGCTCCAATGAAACTGATGCATTAGCACAAGCAGCGTCGCAAGGGGATGTTAGTTCAGCTAAACAACACTTCCTTGCTGCCATGAAGTTTTTCAAGGAAACAAATGATGCAATAAACTCACTTAACGCAACAGCTACAAATGATCAACAAAAAACAGAGATAATCCAGCTAAGGGGTGAAATAATCAGACTAGAAAACATGGGGAATCTTCTAAGGTCTATTGCAGTACAAAATAATGTGGATATCAATTTTACAAACTTTGATACAATGCTTCAAAATGCAACACAAGACATCAATTCAGGAAACCTAGACGATGCAACAAAACAGGTACAAAATGCCAATGACTTTTTAATTACAACACATAATTCTCTTACTCAAATTGCGCAAGAAAGAATTTCTCAAAGAGCAAAGGATTTTACAGAAAAACAAATTGCACAACTAAATGTTAATCAAACAAACACCAGTCTAAATAATACAAGTTACTCTAACAATACTGGACTTAACACTGGTCGCCCCAACACGACTCAAAATATTGCGCCAATCAATCCAGCCAATAACGTCCCACCTGTAAACAACTCTAACATTACAATAGGAAAAAATCCCAAAGAAATGGTTACAGAACTTAAGCGATTAGTTGCAGAGGGTAAAGTTGACCAAGCAATAAATCTGATAAAGATAATCCAAGCTTATCAAAAAGCACAACTATCTGAGAAATTTGCAGAGAGATCTCACATAAACAACACCGAATCTACACCAACACCACCTCCAGCCCATCCTGTAAACAACACTGAATCTACACCTCCTGTAAACAACACTGAATCTACACCAACACCACCTCCAGCCCATCCTGTAAACAACACCGAATCTACACCAACACCACCTCCAGCCCATCCTGTAAACAACACCGAAT
>JAWOLM010000082.1:0-3391 GCA_033853455.1 Nitrosotalea sp.
TTCACATCATTCAGGCCATAAATGCGCTGGATGAAACTGACAAGATAATCAACCTGTTGAGCTCAAGGCTTAGAGAGTGGTATGGTCTTCACTTTCCAGAGCTAGACAACTTGATTGATACCATTGCCGGTTATTCAAAAATAGTTTGCGCCGGTCGCAGGGATGATCTAAACCAAAAGGTGTACAACGATGCAGGATTTCCCGATGAAAAGGCAGAGATGTTATCGCTTTTGCAGGAAAAAAGCAGAGGAGGACAGATCTCTAACGAAAATCTCGCCATAGTACAAAGCCTCGCAAAGCAAATTCTTGACTTGTTTGAGCTAAGAGCTACTTTGGAAAAACACATAGAAGAACAGATGAAAACAATTGCTCCAAACCTTTCTGGAATATTGGGAACTTCGGTTGGAGCAAGAATTCTCGGAAGAGCAGGAAGTCTAAGAAGACTTGCAACCATGCCAGCAAGTACAATCCAGGTTCTTGGAGCAGAAAAGGCACTTTTCCGTTCCCTTAAGACAGGTGCTCAGCCTCCAAAGCATGGATTACTGTTCCAACATACTCTTGTTCATGCTGCCCCCCGATGGCAACGCGGTAAGATTGCAAGAGCAATAGCTGCAAAAGCAGCCCTTGCTGCACGTGTAGATGTTTTTGGAGGGGGCAGAAACGATACACTCTTTGAAAAATTAAACGTGCGAATTGGCGAAATTGGAGAAAAGTACAAGAATCCTCCTCCGGAGAGACCGCCAACACCTATGCAACAACGAAGACCAATGGAACAAAGAGACAGGAGACGTGGTGGTGGCGGTTTTGGTAGACAAAGAGACAAAAAGAACGAGTGGCAAAAGTCAAAACGAAGGAAATTTGGAAAACGAAGAAGGTAACATTTTCTGGGTTAAAGTTGAAGGGGAAAAAAGACTTGCCACTTTAAACCTCGTTCCAGGAAAGCAGGTGTATAAAGAGAAACTAGTAAAGATCAATGATGAAGAGTTTAGGGCATGGGATCCTTACAGAAGCAAACTAGGTGCCGCCATTATGAATGGTTTAGAAATTCTTCCCATAGTTAGAAAGTCGAGAGTTCTTTATCTTGGAGTTTCTACCGGAACAACTGCAAGTCATGTCTCAGACATTGTTGGTCCAAGCGGGATTGTTTTTTGTGTAGAGCATTCAAGTAGAGTTGCACGAGAGTTTCTTGATAGAGTAGCATCATACAGATCAAACATGGTTCCAATCCTACAAGATGCAAGAAATCCCAAAGAGTATTTTGCAGTGTATGGAATCATCGATGTAGTATACGCGGATATAGCACAACAAGATCAAACAGAGATTGCCATATTGAACTGCAAGGCATTTTTGAAAAAAGGAGGGCATCTAATGCTTGTAGTAAAGACAAGAAGCATCGATGTAACAAAAGATCCTTCAGAAGTAACGCGTATGGAAGCCAAGAAACTAAAAAATGATTTTGACATAGTTCAGGAAATTGACTTGAATCCTTATGAGAAGGACCACAGTATGATAATTGCAAAATATCGAGGCTAGCTCTCAAGCAATATTTTTACAGGTTTCCAGCTCTTTCGCACAAATTTGGGCGGCATTCCGTTTGAGGCAATAAATTCCCGTATGAAACTCATAGTCTTTTGGTCAGACGGATAGCCGCTTCCCACGTCAAAGTCCTTTCGAATCTTCTCAATTTCTCTGTCTCTGTTTACTTTGGCAATGATGGATGCTGCAGAGACCACAGGAAAACGCCTGTCAGCATGATGGCTAGAATGAATCTTATCAACTTTGGCAAGTTTTGAGATATAAATTCCAAATCTTGTGGGATTTACATCGCATGAGTCAACGAATGCAGAATCAGGTTTTAGTTTTGCAATTACTTTGGCCATGTATTTTCCCTCTAGTTGGTTTAACTGATTTTTTTGTACACTTTTGTCTATTATGCGCGGTGATATCTTTGCGACATAGTAATCGTCCACCAGTCCAAGTATTTTTTCATACAAATTCTCTCTTGCGCGCGGTGTGAGCTGTTTAGAGTCTTTGACACCAATCTTGGATAACTGTTTTATCTTATTGCGTTCAATTCGTATGCCTGCTATGACAAGTGGACCTAGGGCTGAGCCTCTTCCAGCATCGTCAACGCCACAGACTAGCATTTGAGTTGTTCTTGCGCTAGATGTATTAAATCATTTTAGGTAATGCAATGCAGTTGGAATCAGAACTTGTTGAGATAACAGAGGGAAGTACAAAGCTTCTAGTGCCCAGAGAGTCGCTTGTGGAAAAAGCTCCTCCAAGAGAACCTGCCTTTTTCAATCCTAGAGCAAAGATAAGCAGAGATTTTTCTATAATTGCGTATGCTGTATTTCTGAAAAACTTCAAAGGTCCAAAAACATTTCTTGATTCCCTCTCAGGTATAGGTGCGAGAAGTATCAGAGTTGCAAACGAACTACGTAATGTTGAACAAGTTTTTGTAAATGATGTAAACCCCAAGGCACTTGAGATTGCAGAACGAATTGCAAAATTAAACAATGTGACAAATTGTATTTTTTCTGAAAATGAGGCATGCAGATTTCTTAGCTTGCATTCCAAAAGAGACCAGAGAGGAGCAATCGTTGATGTAGACCCCTTTGGTTCTCCATCAAGATATATTGACTGTGCAATACGTGCCACGTTTCATGGCGGTCTGCTCTCTTCCACTGCAACAGATCTTACAGTGTTACACGGATTATTTCCTGCAGCCTGTAAGCGAAAATACTATGGAATACCAGTCAGAGCAGAATATGGTGATGAAATAGCGCTGAGGCTTATTCTAGGATGTACAAATCTGGTTGCCGGAAGGCTTGATGTAAAGATTGTACCTCTATTTGTACAAAATAACATGCATTACTACAAGACATACGTCAAGGTGCTTGTCAGAACGGGTGATGAAGAAGAGATTGGATACATACTGCACTGCAAAAAATGTGGCAATAGGCACGCCATAAAAGAACCAAATTACTTGTGTGATGTTTGTAAATCAAAGGCAGAGGTTGCTGGTCCTCTATGGATTGGTAGTCTATACGACAAGGATTTTGTAAATGAGATGATTTCTATCGTAGAACAGTTCCAAGTTGACAAGTCATGCAGGAAGACTCTGGAAAAGTGCAAGGAGGAACTGGACATGCCTCCTACCTATTTTACAATTGATGAGATTGCCCATATGAAACACTCGGCGCCAATCTCACTTGCAAAAACAATAGAAAAAATTCAAAAAGCAGGTTTTAAAGCAACAGCAACAAGCCTCAATCCAGCTGCTTTCAAGACAAATGCACGTATCGATGAGATCTTGTCTATGATCTAGTTTCCGAGATACCCTAAACAAATGTGATATAGTTCACTGCTTGTTTTTCTGCTAGCTTTT
>JAWOLM010000083.1:0-3064 GCA_033853455.1 Nitrosotalea sp.
GCTGATCCGTTGTAATTATGAGTTTAAGCGGTCCTGAACCTACCGTATACAGGTCAGTTACTTGGAATGTAGTTTGTACACTGTAGGTAAGATACTGTGCATAAATTTTGTATGTTCCGGCAGTCCAGATGCCAGGCTGCAATGGGACTGATACATGGAATTGCCCTCCTTGATTTAGTGTAGCGTCATATCGAGAAACTTGCTGACCTGTTTGCGTGAATATGGTGATTTGGACTTGAGTGTTAGAATATTGAGCAGCTTGATTTGATTGTGGTACCACTTGCCCTGAAATTGTCATGACATCAGTGTTTAGATAACTTGGTTTATCAGTTTCAATAGTAAATGGGGATATCGTAGTTTGGTTTTGTGGATTTGGAGAAACTTGGAAATAAAGAGCCTTGTTTCCAAAGTCCGAGGTTATTGTCATTGTATAAATGCCAAAGAGGTTAGTTTGCGATGTTGCGCCAAATGATGTTTCCCTGTTGGTGGTAAATGTAGAAGCAGTGTTATACGTAGCCTGTGTTGGAATTATCCAGTCCCATGAGAAAAATCCATTATTAAGCGGCAAGACAGTATTGATTACTCCCCCATCTGGTTTCAATAGAGTAACTGTATGTACTGAAGTGCCCGTAGAGCTAGATAATTTGCCTGTAAGATGCACAGTTTCCCCTATTCCGTAAACCTGTTTGTCAAGGCTTGCAACTATAGGTCCCTGATTACCTGTATCAAGCGGGTTGTACACGGAAAATGTTGTTGTTGCGCGCATGTTACCGTATGAAGCCTTTAGTGTGTAGGTACCTTTCGTGAACATGCTAGGGGTCAAAGATTGTTTAACAAAATAATTGCCACTTGCATCAGGATACGCAAAGAAAGCAAGCGGTGTTGACTGACTAATAGCGGCACCACTGATAAAGGATGTTTGAGAATACAATTGACCGCCAGTAGAATTAAAAACTGAGATCATAACTTGTGAGCCTTGAGTTATCATGTTTGCCTGAATTTGGCCAGAGATTATGATGGGATCTCCGTAGCCATACATCGTCTTGTCAGTCACCAAAGTGAAAGGTGCTAATTGTGGAGTCGGTTGGTACGTACTGGGGTTAGTCACTACCACAAAGTCAGCTTCGGCTTTTGCAGATGATGTTGAAATTATAGCCCTATAATTTCCAAGTCTCACAGAATCATATGGAATAGTGAAATCGTAAGTGAATGTGTTATCTGATTTTACATTAACAAATGTCTTTATGTCTAGAGTTTGCGGTACGGTTCCTCTCACTGTTGATGCTGCGTAAGACTGTACAATTTCCAATGAGGGAGAAAGCCCTGAATTCTGCAGTCCAGCAAGTTGGGTGCGTCCGCTTATGTGAACAGTCTCTGCAAGACCATATGCTTGTTTGTCAGTAGATATGACGAGGGGGACACTCTGTGTTTGTTGGGTTGTTAATGTAAAGGTAGTAGTGGCTTTTGCAGTTCCATAAGTAGCCATTACAGTATAAGTACCATAAATCGGGTTTATGTTATCAATCATAATTCCAGATGCACTGGCGTGTGCTTGGTATTGACTGTACGTTGTAAAATGACCAGTAGAGTCAGGATAAAGATTTCCTTGATAAAGCAGACTTCCTGTAGGATCATAGACCTTGTAGACAACAGGAGTTAGCGGGATAATTTGAGATACGTTTCCAGCAAGTGTAATTGGTTGTAAAACAGTATAGCTTGGTTGATCTGTAGATACAGATAACGTAACAATAGTAGATTGCGGAGGAGGAACAAATGGTGTTGCACTTAGTGCAAAGATTGTTGATGCGGTGACATTACCATATGATGCAGATATTGTGTAATTGCCCTCTACGAATCCTGTGACTTGACTTGTCTTAATCGACGTACTATACTGCGAGTGGATATCAGGGAAAATTGTGAATGGTTCTCGAAAACCTCCCGGTCCTGAAATTATCAAGTTAACAGGTAATTGATTGCCGGTTGCCAAGTCAGTTAGTATCTTTGAGACTTGACCACTAATTGTAACAGTATCGTCAAAAACGTAATTTGCCTTGTCTGTTGCAACTGTCATGATAACAGAAGGAGTTGTTGTTGTAGTAGGAGGTTGCCCATTGGATAAACCTGGAGTTGCTGTTTTGTAGATCCAGTCGTTTGAAGATCCTGTGTCATATCCATCATACATTCTTTGCCAAGAACCGCCACCTCCTTGCATATCAGTCAAAGAAGGAGTCTGATCAATTATTGCACCATTGTTGTTTTTTAGCTGGATAGTTGCACCAGCATGTGGAAACCACGATGGACCTGAAATTATAACAAGAAACTGCTTGCTTTGAATCATTGTATTACTTGATATAGCATAGATTTTCTGCAGGCCGGTTGTCGCACCAATAGTCCAGCCGCCAATGTTTACAGCAGAGCTTGTGGGATTGTAAAGCTCTATCCAGTCTATCGGAGATTGAGTATCGTCACCAAGTGGATTGATATCTGCTTCGTTTATCACTACATGATTTGCTAGTGGCAAAGTCTGCCCAAATGAGGAATAAGTCTGGCCAATCAGAATTAGAAACAAAAAGCTGACAATAGTGTAGGATCTAGTGTATCTCATCTGCACTACCATTTCATCACAGAGATTACAATTTTAGGTATTGATGGTGGAAAAGTTGAGCTAGTTGTTAATCCCCAATATGCCATTATACTCATGTGTAATAGTCCCAAATTCATTATAAGCTGTGCGTACAATTCATCTTACTGGGTTTGAGCAGTCTGAGTATCGTCACAGTTTGGACATCTGTTCTGAACTATCCTAGCTCCACAGATTGCACATATGCCTTCCCCCATGGCTTTTTGGATTTGTTGTTTTCTCTTTTTAACAAATATTCTTATTCCAAAGTATGCCGCAACAGCAATCATCACTGAATATATTGGTGCAAGGAATGGCAATAGACCGATCATTAGAAAGAATACTCCTAGGATGAGCAAAATTTCTCGCTTTTCAAATCCCAAGATGTTCTATGAAGAAAAAATTTCAATAAATAGGTATGCCAGGCTCCGAGTCACTGAATTA
>JAWOLM010000084.1:0-25065 GCA_033853455.1 Nitrosotalea sp.
TTCTGTAGTACTTGCTGATCATGCTTTAAGGGCAGGCTTTATCCCTCCAGTGATTCGATGAGAAATGTCAGACATTGACAAGCTGCGCGACAAGATAGACAGGATAACATTTGACATACTGAAATTATTAAAGGAAAGAAACGATACTGCAAAAGAAATCGGCAACCTGAAAAATCACCTTGGACTTGGAGTGACAAACGAGGAAAGAGAAAACCAACTTCGAGTAAAGGTCCAGTCATTATGCAATGAAATCGATCTTGATGAAAAAACTGGTCTTACCGCACTGAATTTTCTATTAAACGAGTCAATCAAAGTCCAGTCAACAAGCAAGCAGACGCATCTCTCAGTCTTTTTGAAGGCAAAGGAGATGGAAAGGCAAGGAAAGAAGATAATTCACATGGAAGTAGGAGAGCCAGACTTTTTCCCTCCAAAGACAGTCAAAAATGCTCTAACTGAGGTGTATGACAAGGGATACACAAAGTACGGAGACTCGAAGGGAATGGTAGACTTTAGAGAAGCCCTTGCAAAATACATCACCAAAATGTTCGGTACAAAGACAAACCAGCAAAACATCCTAGTCTCCCCTGGTGCCAGATTCTCAGTCTTTCTTGCAATCTCTACTCTGTTAAATCCCGGAAATGAAATCATTGTGATAGAGCCTGCATGGCCTGCATATAGAGACAACGCACTGAATTCTGGAATCAAGGTAAGAACAATACATGCAACTTTTGAAAACAAGTGGGAGCCAAAGATAGAGGAAATTGAAAATGTAATAAACCAAAACACAAAGATGATAGTGCTAAACTATCCAAACAACCCCACAGGAAAGATACTTCCCGAAAAGCTTCTTGACCAGATAATGAATACTGCAATGAAAAACAATCTCTTCGTCCTAAGTGATGAGATCTATTCCTCATATGCATTCAAAAACTGGAAGAGCGTTCTCTCCTACGAATACAGCAAATCAATTGTCACCCAGTCATTTTCCAAGTCGCATGCAATGACAGGATTTAGGATAGGATATGCTATTTCGAATCCAGAGATAATAGACAGTATGTCAAAACTGCAGGCCCTTGCCATGACAAATGTGTCGGAGCCGATACAGTATGTTGCCATGAAAGCATTAGAGGCTGACACGACAGACAATACTAAAACCATCAAGTCTAGACTAGATTCGGTGGTGAAAAACGCCAGAAATATGGATTTTGAATTTATTGAACCTGACGGTGCAATGTACCTTTTTGCCAGAGTCAAGCGACCTCATTTTGACTCGATCGAGTTTACAAACAAGCTTTTAGATTATGGTGTTGCCGTAGCACCTGGTGAGGGTTTTGGAAACTATCAAGATTTTGTCAGAATATCAGCGTGTCAGCCAGAGGAAACACTTAACCAAGGAATGAAGATAATAGATGAGGTATTGAGGAAATAAAGATGAAGAAAAAGATTGCAATAATTGGTTCAGAAGGCCAGATGGGCAAATGGTTCACAAAGTACTTTCTTGAAAAAGGCTTTGAGGTCGTCTGTTTTGATGCAGAAAAAGAGGTCTCAAACAAGGCCGTCACAAAGGCTCAATCTCTTGTAGGTGCAATACTTTCCGTTGATTACGTAATACTCTGCATTCCAGTCAAGCGCACACCTGAAACAATAAGACTGATTGCAAAAGAGATGAAAAGAGACTCATATCTAATCGATATCTCATCGCTCAAACTAAAAACATCCGCAGCATTATCAAAGATTCCAGACAAGGTAAACCCGATATGTGTTCATCCAATGTTTGGACCAGGAACAAAGAAGCTAAAAGGCCAGAACGTAATCTCAATTCCCATTAGAGATGCAAAAAAGGAACTTGCGGTTGCAAAATCATTGTTTCCTGAAGCAAGTTTTGTCCAGATAGATGCAACAGAGCACGACAAAAAAATTGCAATAATACTTGGCATGACGCACTTGGTTAACCTTGCTCTTGCAAACATACTTGCAAAGGAAGAAAACTTTACTCTGGTTGAAAAAATGGCAGGAACTACATTCAAGGCCCAGAAGTTTCTCACTGCAGGAATAATGACCGAATCTCAAGAGCTCATAGAAACAATAATCTCAAATCCTGAGATCAGAAAATATGCAGAAGAATTCTGGAAGGATATTGGCAGGATGCTCATCCTAATCCAAGAAAACAAGACAGAAGAGATTCTCAAGTACATTACTAGTGCAAAAGAAAGACTTGCGAAAAACGTAGACATGGATGACGCATATAAAAAGTTAGTATCCATGGTAAATACTGTGGAAAAATAGTTGAACTCTACAAGTATTGTTACTGCCTTTTTGACCCATAACAGCAGGTATCTCATCCTAAAACGAAGTGATAGAGTAAAATCTATGAGAAATTTATGGGCCGGCATATCTGGAATTATAGAGGGAAAGGAAGAACCTCTCTACAGAGCAAAAAAGGAGATACACGAAGAGGCCGGCATTTC
This sequence comes from Nitrosotalea sp., assembly GCA_033853455.1. Classification (GTDB taxonomy): domain Archaea; phylum Thermoproteota; class Nitrososphaeria; order Nitrososphaerales; family Nitrosopumilaceae; genus Nitrosotalea. The sequence continues at coordinate 2,469 of JAWOLM010000084.1, forward strand.
AGACGACAAGATAACCCTTCTCAAGGCAGGTCAGGAAATGCATGTAGAATCCCAGTATGCAAACCATGAATGGTTGATTCATCCCTTCTTGTTTTCGGTGGGAGAGCCAACGATTACTCTGAATTGGGAGAATCAAGAGTATGCATGGATAAACCCTTCAGAACTTGCAAGGTATCAAACAGTGCCAAGCCTTGACAAGGTGCTAGCTAGCCTGCTGTAGATTTTCTTCTTCTTTGGTTTCTTTTGTTGTGTAGCGCTGCTGCGGCAACATAATGTATACACATGCACCACCACACATTGTGCACGGCACAGTATTTCCCTTGAGCTGCCCCGTTCTTGCATGTATTCTTGCTGCCTCTTCTGGATCAATTGAAAGTGCAATCTGTTTTTCCCAGTTGAGTGTTCGTCTTGCTTCAGTCATCTCCATATCCCACTTGATTGCCTTGTCGCGCAGCTTGACCAAGTCTGCAGCATGCGCGGCAATTCTGTAAGCAATAAGACCTGCTTTTACCTCCTCTGCATTAGGTAGAGCCAAATGTTCTGCAGGTGTAAGATAACACAAAAGGTCTACACCTTCACTTGCTGATACTGCAGCACCTATCGCACTTGCGATATGATCATGACCCGAGGCCACGTCAGTTACAAGAGGACCCAACACGTAGTAGGGAACATCACCTATCAAAGATTTTGCAAGTCTAACATTTGCAGCGACCTCGTTTAGCGGTACATGTCCTGGTCCTTCCACCATAACTTGGACATCTTTTTCATGAGCCATCTTTGTCAGCCTTGAAATATTAATCATCTCCTGTACTTGGAGTTCGTCGTGGGAATCAAGTATTGAACCCGGTCTTAGTGCGTCTCCCAAGCTAAAAGTAACATCGTATTTTCGTGCAAGCTCTATCAAATAGTCAAAATGTTCATAGTATGGATTTTCCTTTTCATATTTTAACATCCATGCAGCAGTAATTGTTCCTCCCTTGCTTACAATTCCACCGTGCCTTTTTACTGCAAGGATGCGTTTTGCAATATCTTTGGTTATACCAGAATGTATCGTAGTGTAATCTACGCCATCTTTTATGTTGCGCTCAAAGGCATTGAGAAAGTCGTCTTCTGTTATATCAAGAGGATTCTTGTGTTTTTCAACTCCATAGTTGTAAGCCTCGTATACAGGAACTGTGCCAAATGTTATGGGGGCTGCTTCAAGCAATGTCCTTCTGAAAAGACCCACATCTCCACCATCGCTTAGGTCCATTATAGTATCTGCATGATATTTTACTGCAACTTTTGCTTTGTTTACCTCTTCAGCCAAATTCTGATTCAGGGTAGAATTTCCAATGTTTACATTGACCTTTGTCTTCATCCCTTTGCCGATTCCAACTACGTGAATCTTTTGCGGTCTTTCGTTGTTATGCGGAATAATGATTGAGCCGCTTGCTATTTTTGGAATAAGCCATTCCAAAGTCACGTCTTCGTCTTTTGCAACTGTCCTCATCTCGTCTGTAGCGATGCCCCTGCGGGCTGCGCTCATCTGTGTTCCCAATTTACTCTTTTTACCAACCAATTGAATTTAAACGTGAGTTTCCACGGTATCATATCATGAACGTTTTGTCTATTGCAGGATCAGATCCATCTTCGGGTGCTGGAATTCAAGGAGACGTAAAGACGTTCACCGCTCTTGGAGTTTATGGGTTTACTGTAGTTACAGCGGTGACAAGCCAGAATTCTACTAGCTTTTTCAAGACAGAATCAGTGTCACCCGATGTAATCAAGAGTCAGATAAGATCAGTTCTATCAGATTTCAAGTTGGATGCAATCAAGATAGGAATGGTATATGACAAAAGAACCATTAAAACAATTTATTCAGAATTAAAAAATCTCGATATCCCTATAGTTATCGACCCTATTTTTCGATCAACCACAGGAGGAGTATTGTTAAAAGAAGATGCGTATTCTGATTTTAAAAAATTTCTAATTCCTCTTGCACACATAATTACTCCAAATGTTCCAGAGGCAGAGAAGCTGACTGGAATTAAGATAAAATCTTGGAATGATGCAAAAAAAGCTGCGTTGAAAATAAACTCAATGGGCGCAAAAAACGTGGTAATAAAAGGCGGACACATGAAAAATGCTACAGTAACAGACATCTTACTTGAAAACAAAAAACTTCACATCTTTTCTCAAAAAAGACTTTCACGTGAAAGCCATGGTGGAGGATGCATATTTTCTGCAGCACTTTGTGTGAACATTGCCAAGGGAAAGAGCATGCAAGAATCTGTGAGATTGGCACAAAAAATCTCGTTTGAATCAATCAAAGGTGCGACAAGAATAGGCAAGGGACTTGCCGTTGCAAGACAGAAAAATTTTGATGAATTGGAAGAAGAGCTGTCAAGTGCCATTAACCAGTTTGTTTCAATCAAAGGAATCCATGATTTCATACCCGAAGTTCAGACAAATTTTGTCTATTCCAAACCGCATCCAAAATCCATTTCTAACATTTTAGGTCTTCAAGGCCGCCTAGTCAAGACAGGCGATTCAGTTTCTGTTGCTGGCGCTCTAAAGTACGGAGGGTCCAGACATGTAGCAAATGCAGTCTTGCAAGTCGCAAGAAAGTTCCCTACTACAAGATCTGCAATAAACATCCGATATGATAAAAAAACAATTGAGAAAGCAATTGCAAAAGGACTCCGCGTTTCATCTTATGACAGAACGTTTGAATCGAATGCAACCAAGAATGTTGAAGGAAAAACAATATCATGGGGAATAAAGACTGCAGTTGAGAAACTGAAAAGTCCACCTGATATCATTTACCACAGGGGCGATGTCGGAAAGGAACCGATGATTTTGTTGTTTGGCAAAACTCCTAAAGATGTTTTGACAAAGCTTGCCAAGATTAGGTAGAATAATTTTATCCTTCAGAATAAATACTAGATTCTTAGACTACCTTTCATGAAGGCTGTAATTTTAGCCGGAGGACTTGGAACAAGGCTTCAACCTTATACCACTTTTCTACCAAAAGCAATGCTTCCTCTCGGAGACAGACCTTTACTGGAACATTTGATAGGATGGGTAAAAGGAAACGGTGTTGATTCGTTTGTACTGTGTGTCAGCTACTTGAGAAAAACAATCGAAGATTATTTTGAGGATGGAAGCAGGTTTGGTGTAAAGATTGAATACGCAATAGCAAACAGGCCCCTTGCAACAGCTGGTCAGCTAAAGACAGCTCAAGAGTTTATCGATGATACTTTTGTTTGCGTATACGGAGATTCTATTTTTGATTTTAACTTGAAAAACATGATAGATTACCACAAGAGACGAAAATTTTTTACAACAATGGGATTGTACGAGTACAAGACCAAGCTCCCATACGGCTTCATAGAGATGGATAAAACAAACAGGGTCAAGTCATGGCAAGAAAAACCCGAGGTAAAGGGGAACATCAACATGGGCTGCTACGTCATGGAACCTGGAATTTTCAATCTGATTCCAGAAAACAAGCCGTACGGAATGGACCTTGTCATTCGCAGCGCATTATCTAAGAAAAATAAGGTGGGGGGATATCTGGTCAAGAAAGGCTTTCTAGATATTGGAGACAAGGCATCATACCGTCGTGCATATCAGCATTATTTGGAAAAACTAGGCCAGATCTAGACCCCACCATGACCGAAATTAAGATTCGCAAGCTTCAGAAAAAAGACCTCGCCAAAGGATTCCTACATTCCCTTGACTCGCTTAGGAAGGCAAGTGATCTCAATCCAAGAAAGGCACAGTCCATTTTTGACAAGATTTTCTCAGACCCAAACGAGGTAATCTATGTTGCAGTCTTGGACTCCAAAGTGGTAGGTGCTGCAAGCCTAATAATCGAACAAAAGTTCATCCACGGAGGCGGCAAAGCCGGCCATATTGAAGATGTCGTTGTTGCCAAAGAATATCAAGGCAAAGGAATCGGCCAAAAAGTAGTGCGGGCTTTATTACAATACGCACAAAAAAAGGGTTGTTACAAAACAATCCTTGATTGCTCAGACGATCTTATTCCCTTTTATAAAAAATTGGGATTCAAAAAATATTCTAATGCGATGAGATTTGATCATCGGTCAAAAACGTAATCTTTTTGCGGCCGTGGCTTGAGGCGGAACAACAGTGCACCTACAATGATGACAGGTATGGACACTCCCATGAATATTGTTGGAACAAGTTGTAACTCTTGTACGAGGTACTCCGGCTTGATGTGGGGCACTAATGTATTGACATAATTCATTCCGATTAAAGTTACAAGTCCTCCTGCGATGATAAGAGAGCCGCATAATCTCGAGCCGTACCGTCGTGCAAGTAAAAATGAAGAGCCCGCCATTATCAAAGCAGGTCCGCCACTGATTGAAAGAAATTCCCGCATTGTGGATGAAGGATCAATGTCGTAAGACGGATTTTCTAGAAAGTGTGATATCGAAATTATTTGAGCTGTGAACAAGACAAACATTCCCAAGCTAGCAAGTGCTATCCATTGTTCGACTGCCACATTTTTTCTTGATCTATCTCAATAAATAAACGGTTCCTTACACTATTCCAACAAGGCCTGCGAGTTCTTTTCTACACGAAGAGCCGAGTTCTTCAGCAGCCTTTTCCGGACTAATTCTGTTCAAGAAAACACCGTAACCTCTTTCAAGACCTGACCAAGAACCAGACTGTGGATAAACTTCGATATGCCAATGAATCTGTCGGTTGTTCTTCTTTTCAGGCGAGAGATGAAACACCATGTTATATGATGCGTTCTTTGTTGTATTAGCAAGCCCTCCAAGTGTTGCCCTCAATATCAACGACAAGTCGTTTATTTCCTTTTGAGTTATTTTAGAAAAGCTCGTGGTGTGTTTTTTTGGATAAATCCAAAATTCATACGGGTGCGATGGAGCCCACGGACAAAAGGCGATGAACCCTTCTGTCTGAAGTATCTGCCTTGGACCGCCTGTCTCAGTGCTTACGGTTTGGCACATTGGGCATATTCCCTTCTCATTTAGGATCTTGTGGGCAGCGTCTGCCTCTTGTTCTATTACAGGCGGTATCGTTGAAAAAGTAACCACGTTGAGATTTGGGTGCATTATTGGCCCGCCAGCCTCCTTTCCATGATTTACATAGACCGAAACATAGGTGACCCCCCTTTGCGTATACAGCCACCTCAGCCTGTCTTGGATTACAACAAGCACATTAGACCACTGTTCAACCGAAATGGTAGCAAGCGAGTCCTTGTGTTTTTCAGATGCCACAACGATGTAATGATAACCATAAGCCGGCTCGCTGTAAAGAGGTCTGTCGCTGTAGGAATTCTCCGATGTGGTAGCAACTACAGGATTCTTGCTTTCAAATACTCTAACAGACCAGTCTTTCACATAATTATCGTCAGCATCTTGAAGTCTTTGTAACATTCCGTCCTTTGCAACAAGCGATAGTGCGGATGGGTTTGTCATGGATTCGTTTCCAGGACAAAAGGGACATTTCTTTGAATCATTAGAATGATGATTTTCTTGAGAGACAATTACATATCTATCAACGACGTAGTCTTTTCGAAGGTCCCCCATATACTGCTAGATTCCCGATCTGCTAATTTAAAACCTTTTCAATGATCGGAAGTCACACTATGGCATTAGATCTCTTTAATACGTGACTCTAAATTGAAAACATTTAACGCGTCATGAAAGATGTATGCTAGAATTTTATAATTTCAGGAAGATTAGAATTGCATTTTGAACTTTCGAAATGGCGCAGATCATCTAAAGGTTGAATCCAATTTCCCTTGAGATAAATAATTGGTATTTGTAACAACTAGTAAGAACAACAATACATTTTTGGCAAGAATTGGTTTTGTGACTTTATTTCGAACAGTAACAAAAGTGAAAGGTTTTACCAAATCAATAAAACAAAATTTTTTAAAAATTACGAGCCTTTCATAAATGACCATTTTTTGTTAAATCAGCGCCCTATATTCACGAGGCTGTACTGCTTTCACTGTATGAACCTGCCAAAAATCTAGCCTAGAGCGACGATTAAATTACGCTTAAACTGGAACATTAATGCTTCACGATTACCATGTCTACCGAATCTTTAAGACGAGACCACGCTTTGATCGAAAAAGTTCTCAAAGCAATGTGGGCCACAATTCCCCTTTTACAGAACGGAACAAAGATCCCAGAGCCCATAATATCCCAAGTAATTGACTTTACAAAGAACTTTACCGATGTCTGCCATCACGGGAAGGAAGAAAACTCGCTTTTTCCAGAACTTGAAAAAAAAGGCATGCCAAAAGAGAGCGGTCCAATTGCAATCATGTTAATGGAGCATGCTGTAACAAGAAAACTTGCAGCCAAGATGGAAGAGTCATCCCAAACGTACGTAAGGACTGGAGACTCTGTACAGCTGATAACAGATATGCAGGAATACATCAACCATGTTGTTCAACACATTTGGAAGGAAAACAATCGTTTGTTTGAGATGGCAGAAATGGCACTGCGAAATGATGTCGCAAGAGTAAACCAAGAGCTTGCAAATGTAGAATCTGAAAAGCTAAAAGAAATAGGCAAGACAAGAGAGTCTTATGAAAAACTTGCAGAAGATCTTGCAAAACAATTTCCAATGCAGGAGGGATAGAGATTTGTCACAAAATAAAGAAAACCAATTAACTTTGATGCCGTGTAATTTTTCGATATGCATGAAAAAAGATTTCATGTTTGACGTAAACTTTTGCAAACAAAAAAGGAGTATGTGATTTGGCAGTAAAACATGGAGACAAGATAAAGGTAGAGTACATAGGGAAGTTAGACGACGGTTCAATTTTCGATAGTTCGGAAAATCACGGCAAACCGTTAGAGTTCGAAGTCGGTTCTGGACAAGTGATAAAGGGATTTGATAATGCAGTCTTGGGAATGAGTGAAGGCGATGAAAAAGAGTTCAAGATACCGCCGGCCGAAGCATATGGTCAACATGATCCTGCACTAGTACAAAAAGTTCCAAGAAAAATTTTCCCACATGAGGCTGAGCTTACTGCAGGACTAATCTTTGAAGCGGGCCTTCCAACAGGCGAAAAGGTACCAGCCATGATTGCTGAAATTGATGATTCTACGGTTACTGTTGACCTCAATCATCCTTTAGCAGGTAAGACTCTAAACTTTAAGATAAAACTCAGAGAGATAGCAGCGTCCAATTGAGTCTTCATTTGAAAATAGGAATTTTCGGAATTCCAAGAGAAGGTTTTGAGATCGGTTAAGAAAATCAAGGTTTATGTAAGATATGGAAAATCCGAAAAATGGGGCTGAATAAAAATTACAGATAATTCAAAAGTTCACATGATCTATGTCTTGCTTGACGGAATAGGAGATCTTCCCCATCCAGACTTGAAAGGTATGACTCCGCTGAGCTATGCCAAGACTCCAAACTTGGACAAGCTTGCTAGAAACGGCGCAATAGGCGAGGTAATATCAGTAGGCAGGGGAATAGCTCCACAATCAGATATTGCAGTCTTTAACATGCTCGGATACAGATTTGCAAATTCTGAATATGTTGGAAGAGGAGTAATAGAATCAATCGGAATTGGGATTGACTTTAAAAATGGAGATCTAGCACTGCGAGGAAACTTTTCAACTGTTAATGATGAACGGGTTATAGTAGATAGAAGAGCAGGTAGAAAGATAGAGAAGGAGGACGCAGTTGCAATCTCTCGCGAGCTTGAACAGAAAATAAAGTTCTCAAACCCTAAAGCTTCAGTTGCTGTCTCACCTACGATTGGTCACAGGGTTATAGTTAGAATAAGATGCGATGGAGAGACATTATCCCCAGACGTGTCCAACACAGACCCAGCGTATGCAAGAATTGATGGTATGGGGGTTGCAAAGGCAGTTGGAGATTATTTGAAAATTGAAAGATCTCTACCGTTAAACGAGTCCGCTGGAGCAAAACTTTCTGCATCCTTGATAAACGAATTCACAGACCAATCTCTTGCAATAATGAAAAACAGCGAGACAAACAAAAGACGAGGTGCGCAGGGCAAAAAACTCTTGAACTCAATATTGTTGCGAGATGCTGGAAACAAGTTTCCTGATGTCATGCCGATAAATCAATTACACGGCATGAAGTTTTCGTGCATCGTTGACATGCCAGTAGAGATAGGCATCGCAAATGTACTAAAAATGCAGACGTTCAGTGCCGGAGGTCTTACAGATTATGAAGAGAAAGCAAGAGTTGCTGCCAAAGCAATGGAAACACAAAATGCAATTTACGTACACATCAAAGGGCCAGACGAGTTCGGTCATGACGGCGATGCTATAGGAAAGATGAAAAATATTGAAGAAATTGACAAGAGATTCTTTGGTGCCCTCCTTGACATCATAGATCCTTCAAAGGTTACAGTTGTAGTGTCAGGTGATCATTCGACGCCTTGTATAAACAAGGGACATAGCGACGATCCTGTGCCGGTATTGGTCTCAGGCGATAGTGTAAAAAAAGACGGAACGACTAGATTTACCGAAGAGCAGGCAAAGAAAGGAAGCATAGGCCTGCTTGCCGGTGCAGAGGTAATCAAAACGGCAATCAACCTGGTCAAATAGTAAAGACTGCAATATTTCCACTTTTTATGAGGTGGGCAACTCTTTTCTTAAATTCATCAATGTCTATGCCGTGGTATATCCCTGTTGCACGAGTGAGTTTTTCCATAGCTCTTTTCATGATAGAGAGGCAGATTTCGTTTTCATCTTTTTGATAATGTACTAATGCTGCAGCTACGAGAATTATTCCCTGCACAAGATCCTTTTCACCTTCTTGGGTTGCTTTCCATACGCTTTCAAGAACTTCATGACATTCCCAAAATCTTTCATTGTTAAAATAAAATACAGCATTGTCTAGTGCTTCTTCTTTTTCTATTTTTTCTTCAACAAGGTGCCGTGCATGGTCAAGTTTTCCAAGAGGCTCTAATTTTACAACCAATAAATCCAAATGTTCTTTTGCAATCGATACATCAAACTCCAAGTATTTTTTTGATACTCTTGTATCCCTAACAAGGGCTTTCAATTCCACTGTCAAGTCATCTGCTTTTTTTAACAACGTTGGAGCATCGCGCGGCAGAAAGCCAGAATTTTTAAGATGAACCATGAAACGATCCAACATCATACCGACACTGCGATTTCTTAAAATTGTTAGCTATTTTGCCGTTAAGATTTATATGAACTATTAAAAGGACTCACAATACATGTCCATGATTGAAGTAACACGTGATGTAAAGAACCCTCTACTTTCAAGAAGAGAGATCACGTGCACATTCAAAGGACTTGCAGGCAAGCTCAAGAAGCCAGAAGCTGCAGAGATGATATCCAAGCAGTTCAAACTTGAGGGCAAAATTGTTATTCCGATAAATCTCAAAAATGCAACTGGAAAACCTCTGCTTTCAGGTACATTCTATGTTTACGAGGATGAAAAGTTGGCAAAAGAGCACCTCAAGGCGGCCGTATTCAAGAGAATGGAAAAGGCCAAAACAGATGCGTCAAAAGCAGAAGCAGAAACTGCCGCTGCAAAAACAGAAGCTCCTGCACCAGAAGCAAAACCTGCCGAAGAAAAGAAGGAAGAGAAAGAGTAAATGGCAGGCAAGAAAGGCTCAAGCCCTTCAGTTTACAAGTACTACAAAGTAAAAGGGGACAAGGCAGAAAAAGCCAAAAAAGAATGCTCAAGATGCGGCAAGGGAGTTTTCATGTCAGAACACAAGGATAGACGAACCTGCGGCAAATGCGGATACACCGAATTTACAAAGTAATCAATACAGCTTTCTTTTTCGAAGTTTAGATGCTTTTTGTTCTATCTGTTCTAATTTTTGAATCAATGACGGATCGAGCTGTGTCTTTGCTAGTACGTTTGCAGGAATCTTGATGGTGTTGCTATCAAGTGCTATGTTAATTGTCGGAAGTTTCTTTTGAATCCAGTTTTTTATTACCTTGTCCTCTAGTTTATAATCTCGGAATCCTTCAGGAAATTTCTTTATTATATGCTGTAACAGTGTCTTGTCGTCAAATACCGCGCGGGGTTCAAACAACCTAGTTGTATCAGCATACATGCTCTCAAAGAGGTTGCCCGAAATTTCGTCTGATACTATCTCCATCTTGGATATTCTTTTTACCAATTCAAGATAGTGCAGAAACTCGTGGGCAAGTATGGCATGTATGGTGCCTTTTAGTCCATAGGCTACAAGTGGAGCAGTGATTTGGATTATTATCTCCACTTTTTCGCCTACAGTTACAGGAAGAGTCCTTGCAAAGAATATGCCATAGTCAAATGAACCGGCAGGCTGCGAGATTATAATGGAAGGCTCTATGTATGCAAGCGGGAAGTGTATTCCTGACGCCTTTTCTATCCTACCTATTCCCTCAAGTACTACTCCAAACCTCTTGACAATTAAGGAGTATACTTTGTCAGGTAAAATTCCATTTTTGTGGGCATCATTTACCTTTAACAGCGGATCCAATCAAAAAAAGCTTGATTCTGACTATAATAAAACCTTGATATCATTTATTTCAAAACTCATTTCTGTCTGTTTGTTCAACTTTTAATAATCAAACAGTTTCCTAGCCTTTCTTTTTGTAAGAGTCCAACAGCTTTTCAAGAAATATGCTGTTATCAAGTTCAGGGTTTGCTTTCTTTGCCTCATGTACAGCCTTGAGAAATCTTACAAATGCTTGCTCTTTGACAGTAATTGTTTTGTATTCTTTTCGAGGCAACGATATATGACTATGCAACCATTTGATAAATACTTTGTATAAATTTTATAGAAATTTTCTTGGATGTTTTCGTTTCAATGGGAATTAAACGCAAAAAGATCAGATTTACGGTCAAAGACCTTTTCTGTTGAGATATTCAATATCAATAGCTATCTTCATTATAGCAGATTCTAGGTTGGAAAATTCCTCCAATACCTTACTGTCCACATTTGTTTTATCTAAATTACATCTTATTTTCATAACAGACTTTGCCATTTCAAAGAGTGTAGGTATCAGATCAGTAGCTGAAGGACTGTCTTTTGTTTTTACCACAAGCCTGCTGTTTCTACCAAACGAATTCTTATCATATGAAAACTCATTTCGAGTTAGCAAACTGGTATTAATCACCATCATACGTTATAAAACAATTTGTCCCGTACCAAGAAAAGGATAATACGTGATCTCATTGCCTAATTTAGGAGATCATTTTCTCTATGCCAGTTTGTCCAAGAATTCTCTGACAGATTCATAATAAGCAAATTCTCCTAAAACGGTTTTAATTGATTTTACCATTACCTCGTTAACATTTCTGTCAAAATTTCTTTCAAGTATGTTCTTGAGGTATTGTGGATGTTCAAGGCAATCAAACACATTGGCGTTATAATCATCTAGTAGTTTTACAGTTACTCTATCAAATATAGAATGGCCCATACTTAGCAGAGTGCTTTCTATGGCAAGCCCTACGAGTATTTGTTTTGGTTTTTTGTCCAGATTAATAACCGAAGATTTATGCTGCGCTACCTCATTTTGTATGCTTTTTCTGTGTTCCTTTCCCGTGATTGATTCAAGATATTGAAAGGTACAAGATGGATTAGAGCAATGATAATTTCCCGATCCCATATCAAATTCGATAAGGGATTTTTTACAATCAGGACAGTATTTTACCATCAGATTACCTACGTACGGTACGCTAAATCAGCTATTTATTTTTGTAATAGTATACGAACCAGCTTAAGAAAATAATCTTTAATCGATCTACCAGTCAGCCTTTAGATCTTGTAAAATCAAACATGAGGATTATCTTACAATAGTTATCTTGTTAAAATCAAACAATACACATTTGCAGTTTGTCCCAAGTATGCTAGATACACTTGGCTCTACATCATGACCTGCCACAAATCTTTTCAGAGGAATCCCTCCATCCGATTCCATTGTTATTCTTACTGAGTTTTGAGACCTTTTTTTGAATCGTATATTGTAAATGAATTTCTTGTTCTTGTGGTTAGATGATTCGTAAAAAACAATAGTTTGTTTTTTTAATTTTTTCAACTCCTCAAGCATATGAGGTTGAATTTCACTTTCGGTTTCTACATCCATTGTAACTTTGGTTTGAAATCTTACAGGGTCAGATGGAATTTTCGATATGAAGTGTAAGCTTAGTAGAGAGATTCCTTCAAGGTCAATTTTTTTTGGAAGAGAAACCTTTCTCTTGTGTGGATTTACCAATTTTACAAAGAATGGTCTGCCATCCCCCATAACAAGGCTCGACTCGTCTTCACTGCCGATCCATGTAATACGGGCTTGCTGGGCTACAAATTTTTCAATCAGCCACTTTGCTATTTTTCCTTCGATGCTGTTAAATTCTCGAATTCCATGAAACTCGCACATAAAGCAACCTCTTCCTTCACATTGGTCACACGGCTTTTGTTTTTGTGGTAATCCGCGGATTTCTTTTGTGTAACGTCCCTGCAGTAGCAAGGCTTTTGGTTTTATCTCACAATAATCTTTTTTAAAATCAATTGTAAAGACCAAGTCCGGATGCTGGTAATCTACCGTGGCTCTCATCTTTCTTGAGAAGGATTTTCCGAGATCTCTTGTTACATCGCTTTTAATGCTTACAATGCCACGAAGTTTGAATTTTGAGCGGATGACATCGTCTCTGTCATGTATGGAGGGTTGAAGTATTGCACCAATTAAAAACGTAGAAAACTGGTACTCTTTTGACATTTCAATCATTTTTTTTACATGCTGGTCAAGGTTTGACATTAGATTTTTGCATATGTAACATGACTGTGGAGTCTTTTGATTTAGTTTGCTTCTTATCTTTGACCCAAGTCTTTTGTGCGAAAGCACGCCAAGTTTTCCAGCAAACATTCTGCCAAGACAGTTATCGCATAGAGGATGCTCTTTCAATATAGGTTCGGTGTATTCCAGAACTGCTGCTAGTTTTTTCTTGTCCACTAGTTAATTCGTGAATACAGCATGTATTATTCCTAATCAGTGTCTAATACGGATACAGTTTTTGCTGTGTTTCCCTGTCTGTAACGCTGATAGCCTTGGTAGGACAGGTATGCGCAGCATCCAGAATCTTTTGCGATTTGGCGCCATTCTCGTTGATTACTTTGGATTTTGGATTTACCCTTACGTTTTTTTCCACGTGAAACACTTTCGGCGCAATGGTTTCACAGCTGCAACACGCAATGCATCTTTCCGGATCGACGTTTACCGACACAGGAATCTGAGGTTCTACTTGGATTGGTTCTGTGTTGACATTAGTCTCTGCTCTTACTCTTTCATAATACTGCCAGAATGCTTCTTCGTACTGTTTCCAAAAGTCTTTGTATGCATTCTCGGCGTATCGCGTATGTCTGGTCCAGTCTTCAGATGGGGTCTTTTCAGATTCTTTTGCCCCCCAAGAATGTTTTTTTGCTCCAAAGTCGTGCTTTTTTCCAGAATTTTTTTCCTCATATTTGTGACTAGAGTTTGTACCAATACTTTTCTTGTAATCTGATCGTAGTGTCTGATAAGCTTCGGATATTGTTTTGAATTTTTTTCCATCCTGTTCCTTATTCTTATCAGGATGATATTTTAGGGCCATCTTGCGGTATGCCGCTTTGACGTCCTTCATTGAAGCCCCTTCGCGCAGACCCAATATCTGATAACACTGGTAGCTGTTCAATGAATATGATTAGGCAAACTAGTTTAATTGCTTTTTCTAGCACAAACGTGGAACTAAATTTGTCTCATCCAAGTCCCATCTTGCGCAGCATTCCCTGCATCTGACGGCCCTTGGACGCCTTCATCATGGTTTTAGAGTTTTTGTATGCTTTCAACAGTTCTTTTACCTCGTGTTCAGGCCAACCGGATCCACGTGCAATTCTCTTTACGCGGGATGCGTTTATCAGATCAGGGTCGGCTTTTTCTTCTTTTGTCATTGATTGGATAACGTATCTCCATCTTTCCATGCGTTCTTCTTGTTGGTCAAGTTGGTCTTCTTTTACCATTCCAGAAAATCCAGGCATGTTTTCCATTATGCTTCGCAGTCCGCCTGCCTTTGTGGCTTCTTCAATTTGAAAGTAAAAATCTTCCATGTTCATCTTTCCATGAGATATTCGTTTGAGTCTCTCTTCGTTTCCCTCGGTTTCAAGCCTTTTTGCCATGTCAAGCAATGCTTGAATGTCTCCCATGCCAAGCATTCTTCCGACAAATCTTGTCGGAGAGAATTTTTCAAGATCATCAATTCGTTCTCCCGTTCCAATGTACATTATTCTTGCACCGGTAGCAGCAGCTGCTGCTAATGCACCTCCACCTTTTGCACTGGAGTCAAGTTTCGTTATGATTATGCCCCCTACTGGAACTATCCTGTGAAATGCTTCTGCTTGGCCATAGCACTGCTGCCCTATTGTGCCATCGATTACAAGTAACGCCAAGTCGGGATTTGCAACTTTGCTGATTTGAGTCATTTCGTCCAAGAGATCTTTTTCTTCCTTGTGTCGTCCCGCAGTATCAATCAATGTAATATCAAAATTTTTGCCTTCAAAGTGTTTCAGCCCATTTTTTACAATTTCTGGTGAGTCTTTGTTACCCTCCTCTCCATATACTTCAACATTTGCCTTTTCACACATTGTTCTAAGCTGCGTCAAGGCTCCAGGTCTGTAAGTATCAGCGCCGATTACACAGACTCTATATCCTTGTTTTGTCAGATATTTTGCAAGTTTGGAAGTTATAGTGGTTTTTCCGCTTCCCTGAATTCCAAGCATCAGTACACGGTTCATTTTTCCTGCTTGGAAAACATACTCATTTTCTGTTCCCAAGAGTTTTGAGAGCTCGTCGTACAGAATTTTTACAATGTGATCCTTTCTTGATAGCCCTGGTGGAGGAGTTTCTTTGAGTGAACGCTCCTCCAAGTTTTTAGTAATTTGAAAAACAAGTTTTACGTTTACGTCTGACTGTAATAGAGCCCTCTGGATGTCTTTTGAGAGTTCCTTGATTAGAGCCTCATCTATTGCAGAAGAATTCACTATTTTTTTTAGTGCGGCTCTAAGCCCTGTCTTAAGACTGTCTAACATTATTCTTCCAAAGCGGCTTCGGTTATTTCAAACCTTCCTCTGTATCCATCCCAACTCTTACGAGATTTGGTAATCTCGATGCGCCCAGAAAACAAAGGACATTTTACAACAAATGTTTCTGCTTCCCCTCCCTCAAACGATACATTAGATCCAAACTTTGATGAAATTACAATTAATTTTTCTACATCCATAAGCGTAATTTCTTTTCCAAGCCAAGAGTCATCAAGACCTTCTGACGTAGCACTTGTGATGATAAAGCTAAATCCTACATTTACAAGCTCGCGCAAATAAGATACTTCATCGACATTCCAAAGCGGTGCAATAATTTTAAGGCCTAGACTGGAGCATACTGCATCAAATTTTTTTTTCTGGAACTCGCTTTTAATCCCCCCGTGCACGACCCCTTCTATTCCAAATTGCTTTTTTGCAGTTTCCAATGCCTTTGTCAGTTCATCTAACTCCGTATCTGTTTGGTTAGAAGTAACGGTGATCATAATTTGAGGAATATTCATTAATTTTGCCTGGAGTTTTGTCATTGCTATGTTTGGATGATGTAAAAGATGACTCTCATCAGAATGAGGAAATATCGTAACTAGACAGGATACAGTGTGGCCCTCAGATTTGGCTTTGTAGATTGCAAAGGTGCTGTCCTTTCCGCCGGAGAAAAGTGCCGCTAGTTTCATTTAGAATTCTTGATAATATTCTGTTTCAATTAATTTTTTTCCAGATTGGTTACTTTATTGAGGCAGTCCCTGCACAGCGTGAGGTTATCCTTTATAGTAACTTCCGCGTTTGATGCAAGGCATACGTGGCATAGACCTCTCATAACTTGCATACCAACACCATTGTGTATAACTTTTCTAGAGAAAGCCTTGGATGCTTCAATTACTCATAATCGTCATCATAGAATCAGTTGGCTTTTCTCTTCATCATCAGCATCCGAATCTAGCTCTTAATTCGGACTATAATAGTTCTATCCATTACTTTCCAGTATTCAACGTCTTGTCCTTGTGTGATCTTGTCTGCAACTTCTTCTTCTATCTGCGAGACGTCAAAGACCTCAAAGCTCTCAGAATCCATTACCTGAACTCCAGCATCTGTTTTTGATATTACAGAGCCCACCCTCTTGTCAATCAATGGAACTTGTACCTGTGCACTGACAGGAGATACGTGAGGATATTTTTTCTTGTCAAATATTCCTACTGCGACGATTCTTGCCTTTGCCGCTCCGTGTTTTCCTGGTTTACTTGTATCGTATTCTACTATCTTACATGGTTCTTGGTTTGGGCTGTCAACTGGTAACAAGATGTAAGATCCTATCTTAAGTGAACCAAGTTCAGATGGCTTGCTCATAACACAAACAGGATTTAGCAGAGTATATAACTTTTTTATTTTATTTTTTCTATGACAGAAAGATTCAACAAGTTGGTGAGTCTGATCCCTTTTCTTGCAACTTCTTTCCTTGTCTTTTCACAATACTTGTTATCACTCTGGTGTGTGTTGTCACTTGAGACCTCAAAGACAACCAAGTTGTCACCATATGGAAACGTAAACTTGGGAGTTTCAGTAGAAGATGTCTGAAGAGTTCCACATTCTGCCCGTCTTATTCTGCTGCGTTTTGCAACAATGATTGCTAGATCATTGAGATCAGATTCCGAATGCCCATGATCAAGGTAGTAAACAGAAACCAAGTTGAGTTTGCGGTCGTTGAATCTTTCAAAGAACTCGTCGTATTTTGAGAAAACAAAGGCTGGTCTTTCCTGCTTGTATTTGTCAACTTGTTCTAGAACAAGCTCTTCATCTCTAAATCTTGCAAGCAGATAGGTGTTTGTGTGTGATGGAAAATAAGCACCGCCATCTTCGGAAAACGTGGCAGTGGCAAAGTACATATCGTCTACAAATTCCGAATTTTCAAGCGATTCTTTCAATTTTGAAGAAGATGAATTATGCAAATATGGTGCACATACATATCCCCCCTTCATCGCCCCTAGCCCAGACACGTGATCGGGATCAATCTACTTTCTTATATGTAGTTTGGTCGGCCTAAAATTCTCTCGATCTGTTTCTCATTTTGGAAAGTATGCATCTATTTTTCCCTAGCGATAATTATTTAATACGAACAAACTGGATGAGATTCAAGTCCCACGCTAGCTCAGCCTGGTAGAGCTTCCGGCTGTAGTGGTTGGCTCTGGCTGACCGTCACCAGCCTATCAGGCTTACAGAAACCGGAGTGTCGCAAGTTCAAATCCTGCGCGTGGGACCATCATAAAATTCAAAAAGAATGGATTTACTATAATTACGATGTCAGAAGATTCTGGCTGGTCTGCCCTTGATGAAGTAGACCAGAAAATAATTGGAATCTTGAACAAAAACGCAAGGACACCATCGAAAGACATTGCATCTGAGCTAAGGAATTCTGGCGTGGATGTTTCCGATAGGACCATCAGAAAAAGAATTGAACGACTTGAAAAAAGCGGTATCATAAAGGGATACAAGGCAGTCCTCAGCGGCGTTTCTACTACAGATGGATTTGAGGCATTATTTTTGAAATTAAAGATTGTACGATCTACTAGTGCACAAATGGATGCGATAAAAGATTTTGCAAAAACCTTTCCAAATTATCTTTTTGTTGCAACGCTTGACGGTGATTGGAATATGATAGTGGTGATGAGATTAGATGTTGCAGAGAAAAACCCCACATCAAAAATAGTTGAAAAGTTCTCTGATCAGATTTCAGACTATAGGATAAGCGGACTTCAAATGAAAGATGTTAATCTCTTGAATATGTCGCTTGTACTACTTACCTAATTCTGTTCTGCTCTGTAGTGTCAAGTGCATTTTTCAGTTCATTTATGGTAAATGGCTTTTGAATGAACGCGGTAGAACCAAGGCCGATTGTTTTTCGCACCTTTGGATCGCTTTTTTCATCAGCAGTTATCAAGATTATTGATAGATCAGGTTTTTTCTCAAGTAGTTTCTTTGCTACATCATCTCCAGTTATGTCAGGCATCTGCATGTCAAGAAGTATTACCGGATTTTGTGAGTCATTGATTAATTTTGTAACAAGGTTTAGGGCACTTTTACCATCCTTTGCTGATTTAATGTCATCATATCCAAGTTGTTGAAGATAATTTTCTAATCTTAGTAGTATAGCAGGACTATCATCTACAATAACAATCGGCCTTTTTTCTACAACAAGTTTTGGGGCATATTTCTTTGCCTCTTTGAATACTTTCATTGCTTGGTCAACCTGTCCTGATTTGAGAAAACATCGTGCCGCACATTGGTATGCATAAGGCGAGTTAGTACCATCCTTTTTTGCAATATTAAGAAAGTATTTTGCTGCCAAGTCAAATTCTTCTTTACCATCCTTTTCCTGTTTTGACTTGCATTCGGAGGCAAGAAGAAGATAGATTCCTGCTTTGAAACTCTTCTTTCTCATCTCCTTTTGTGCAAGATCAATGAATAGATTGTGAGCTGATATGTTTTGGTTATTTTTCAAGTATGTGCATGCCAATTCAAACTTTTCAAGGTCCTTGTCCATGTCAGAATAACGTAGTACAACATTATATTTTTTGAGATGAAAAAGACGGTAAAATTCTTGACTTGAGCAATCAAAAGAACAAATCAAACAGATATTATAAAGTCAGGGCAGTTTGTATCTAGTGACTGAGGAAAATAATAGTACTGGACTTGCTCAACCTCCTGTAAACATTTTATTTACACCTCTTGATATTTCAAAAAAAGATGTCTGGAGCATAGACATTACACGCATACTTGAGTTACTGATTTCCATTTTAAACCAGACAGACAAGAAAGACCTCAGGGTGGCAGGAATTGCAGCCCTCTCATCTGCAATGATCCATAGGATGAAGGTTGAGAGCATATTTGCACTGCAAAAAGCAGCTATGGAGAAAAAACCTCTCAGTCAGAGGGAGGATGTTGATATTGAGATCATAAACATGCCATACAGACACGAGTCTACGTATCCAGTTACTCTGGATGAATTGCTGTCCGTCCTTGAGAACCTCATAGGTACTATAGCAAACCCGCGTTCAAGTCGAAGGCAGATGGAATTTGAGCCGGTTCAGGTACCCAATTTTGATGATTATTTCATCTCGCTTGAGAAGATAATCGGGCAGTACGAAGAGCTCATAATGAACAAAATAAGGCCTACTGGCTATGGCTCCTTTAAGAATATCACCTCAGGCCTTGAACTTATAGATTTGATTAGGTGCTTCTTTGCAATACTCTTTTTGGCAAGAGACCTCAAGGTCGATCTTGAGCAAACGGAAGATGACATCATCGTCTCAATTGCAAAGTAGAAGTTTACAAGTAGATCAACTGTCAGTACGAATTTCATTTAAGTATGTTCCAGCCTCTTTTTTTGTATAAATGGGAAAAATAGAAGACGATGAGGCAATTGCAAGGCTTGAGGCGGCCCTATATTCTGCTGGAAGGCCCCTTACAATTGAGGAGCTGATAAAGGCATCAGGCACAGAGTCGAGAACCAAAACTCTCGCTCTCATGACTGGAATAGTAAAAAAGACAAAATCTGCATTTAGGGCACTAGAGATTGCCGCTCTTCCCGATGGTTCGTATGTATTTCAGCTAAAACCAGAATACAATGCAGTCATAAGAAAATATGCGTCAAAACCTCTCCTTCCAACTGCAACTCTAAAAACTTTGTCGTATATCGCATACATGCAGCCAATCTCTTCAAAAAGACTTGTAGAGGTTCGAGGCTCTGGAGTATACATGCATCTAAAGTTGCTCGAGCAGCTTGCATATATTGAACATCAAAATGTCGGTAGGCTCAAAATATACAACACCACAGAAAAGTTCCAAAAATACTTTGGAATTCAGGGTGACAAGGACTTGCTAAAACAGAAACTTTTCACCAAGGTCAGATCTACAAGTCAAGCAGCCCCGTCACAGCCAGAACAGTCAGTAGAAACTATTTCCCAGCCGACCCAATAACAGTCAAAATTCCAAATGTTCTAAATGGTATAAATTAGAGTTACTTTATCGTCTGCTTATGAAGAAGTCTGTCGAAAATCTTGCTACAAGTAAGATAACAGGAGGACGAAGATATCCTCTTAGAACTAGAAGAAAGTATGAAATCGATAGATATTCAGTAGAAGCAGTACCAGGTCCACAGGTTACTGTTACAAGAAAAGTTCGTGGTAAAAACATCAAGACTTCGCTCAAGACTACAGATTTGGTAAATCTTGCAATTCCTGGTGGCAAAGTAAAAAAAGTCAAGATACTAAAGGTCCTGAAAAATCCTGCAAGCAGTGATTATGAAAGACGCGGTGTAATTTCAAAAGGTGCAGTTTTAGAAACAGAAGACGGTCAGTGCAGAGTAGTTTCAAGACCGGGTCAAGACGGCGCAGTTAATGCAGTTTTGATAAAGTGATTACAAAATGAAGGATTACGAACATATCGTAATCTGGCTTGATTATTTTAACAAGACACTTCCAAAAAAAATGGGTCGAAGAGTTTCCCGCGAAAAAAGTATTTTCGATCCATCGCTCAAAGAATTAATAGACGCTGCAAAAGCTGCAGGTTTTAACCCAACAGAAACTAATGATCAAGTAAGATTTCCAAAAAGGCCCTATGTCAGGTCCGGGTACATCATTCTTTCAAAAGGTCAATCAAAGACCAAGATGATTTCCACAATTGCTGAAAAATTGGTATCAAGAAGAGCAAAACAAGCCAAGTAAAGAGCCATTCTAGCTTGAAGCTAAAGTAATTTTGACAGAACTCTATTGATAGCAGTATTCGATTGATTCCTTAATTGCAGGAGGTAGGCGAAGTATTGCATCTAGCTAGTAGCGGTAGAGTCGTGATTAGACTTTCTAAACCGGTACGTGATGGCCAGATAATCGTAGATGGATCAGGAACCAAAGTCGCCAAAGTTTCAGAAATGATAGGTCCTGTCGATGCACCATATGCATCTGCAGTTCCGCTTACCAACAATATCAAAAGACACATAGGACAGCGTGTCTACATAGCCGAAGAAACTCCTGTAAGAAAACCAAAAAGATTCAGAGGAAGTAGAAGATGAACATAACAGAACTACAAACCCATTGTCCAGAATGTCGTTCGTCACTGATTGATGACATTCACAGTGGTGAAAAAATTTGTTCTGGCTGCGGACTGGTAGCTATGGAACAGATGTCAGACTATGGCCCAGAAGTAAGAACAACAAATCCAGAAGAAAAAATGAAATCTGCAAGAGCGACAGGTCAGACAACATATTCGCAACACGACCTTGGAATACGAACAGAGATTGCCTTAGGAAGTAAGGACTTTAGTGGAAAAACAATTTCAACCGACATGGCACTACAGATGTACAATCTGAGAAAGTGGCAGACAAGAATCAGAGTCGCATCTCCAAGAGAACGCAGGCTCGCAAACATACTGTCAAAGATAGGAGAGACTTGCCAATCGCTGGCACTTCCAAGAAATGTAGTAGAAAGTGCTTCTATGATCTACAGAAACTTTGAAGGTCAAGCAGACGCAAAAGGCAAGTCTGTTGCATGTATGTCTGCTGCTACAGTATACATGGCATGCAAGCAATGCGATGTTGTAAGATCACTTGACGAGATCTGCGCTGCAACTGGAAGCACAAAAGAAGAGAAAATGAATGTGAAATTGACTGCAAAGTACTACAGAATGCTCGTAATGGAGCTTGGGTCAAAGACTGCACCAGTAGTAACTCTTGAGAAATACATATCAAAGATTGCAAACATGGCAAAGCTCGAGGTTCGTGTAGAAAGACTTGCCGCTGAGATTGCGGAAAAGACAGACGATCACAACCTAGCCGATGGAAAGGCACCAAATGGCCTTGCTGCTGCATATCTTTACATCGCATCAACACTTCTCGGACAAAGCATTTTGCAGAGAGACGTCTCAAGTGTTGCAGGAATCACAGAGGTTACCATACGAAACAGATGCAAGGAGATTCTCACAGCGTACAAGATCAAAGTTGTCTTAAAGCCAGCCCTAGCCAAAAACTAAACCCCCTCTTTTTGTTTATTTATCATCTCAAGAGAGATCATGCGTTATTTTGTTGTTCTACAATTGTAGAATATTGATTAGCTTGATCTAATTTTTTGTTAGATTATATACCGAAAAGGCTCCAGAGAGATTACATGGCAATACTTGAAATCAAAGACCTGCATGCTCAAAGAGAAGGAAAAGAGATTCTCAAAGGAGTAAATCTTAAGACAGGTCCCGGCGAGGTACATGCAATCATGGGTCCAAACGGCTCAGGAAAAAGCACTCTGGCTTATACAATTCTAGGTCATCCAAAGTACGAGGTAACAAGCGGTGACATTTTGCTTGACGGACAAAGTATACTTGAGATGTCAGCAGACGAAAGGGCAAAGAAAGGACTGTTCCTTGCATTTCAATATCCAACAGAGGTATCAGGTGTAGGATATTCACATTTTCTTAGAACCGCATACAATGCTTTAAGCAAGTCACTTGGAGACCAGAACCGTGAAGTCTTCTTAACAGTAA
>JAWOLM010000085.1:0-5477 GCA_033853455.1 Nitrosotalea sp.
TGATTTTTCTTTTCTGTCACGATAGATCAAGCTAACCTAACTACACTTATTTTATAAAGTTTGCATCATACTTCCAAAAAGATGTTATCTGATTCCACTACCACTTTGTATGGCTGTAAATCCTTTATTTTGGCTGGAAAAGCAGAGAGTTTTCCTGTTTTGCAATCAAATTTTGCTCCATGCCAACCACAAGTTACAATGCACTTGTCCAAAGTTCCTTCTGAAAGACTAGCCCCAGCATGAGTACAAGTATCGTTTATTGCATAAAAGCTGCCCTCTGTATTGATTACTAGTATATCCTTTCCATCAGCTGTTACTTTCTGCATCTTGCCAGGAGGTATATCCGAAATTTTGCCGACGATTATTTTTCCCATGCGGCATTATTTTTCCGACCATTAATAATTTTAGTGTTAAATAATTATTTGAAATGAATTTTTTATACGAACTTTACGGTGTTTTCCAGCTTTCCAAGTCGCTCTATTTCCATCTCTATCTTGTCGTTATTCTTCAAAAATACTGCATCGGGCTTGTTTAACATGACTCCGGCGGGAGTACCGGTTGATATGATATCGCCCTTCTCAAGTGTCATGACCTTACTCAAGATGGAAACTATAGAGTTTACCTTAAGGTGCATGTTTGCAGTTGAGGAATTCTGCCTAATGACGCCGTTCACCTTGGTCATCATCTTGAGGTTTTGTGGATCTGGTATCTCATCAGCACTAGTTATCCATGGTCCGCATGGTGCAAATGTATCAAATCCTTTTGCGCGGGTAAATTGCTTGTCTTTGGCTTGAATGTCGCGTGCAGATGCGTCATTTAGTATCATGTACCCGAATATTGCTTTTTTTGCCTCCTCCTCAGAAATATTTTTGCAGTCTTTTCCAATTATCAATGCAAGCTCTATTTCATAATCAAGTTTTGATACAAATGATGGGCAGATGATATCTGATGTAGCTCCATTTAGAGTCGAGCGCGGTTTTATTATTATTGCAGGTTCATCAGGTGGGATCAAATTTTGTTCCTTTGCATGATCTTTGTAATTGAAAGCAAGGCAGATTATTTTTGATGGATTTGGAATGGGGGGAAGAATTTTGAAATCAGATAACTTGCTATCAAAATTCATCTGAGGGACCTTTTGTTTTATCTCATCATACCAGCCATCAAACAAAAAGTCCTTGATGCTCTGCGGAATTGGAATCCCAGTTTGAAAAGTCATACCTTCTCTTGTAAGGACTTTGTCACCGTCAACAAATCCATATGTTTCCATATTTTCTTTAAGCAATCTAGCAATCTTCATTTCATTCACTTGTGTGTGTATATCACTTGATTTGCAGAATCTTTTCTGCAATATCCGTTTCTTACGAATTGAATTTCCGCGCCCACATTTAATTCTAAGTAGTGCTGCTCTACCAGTGCTTGCTTGACCTCCAAGCTATTTTCATTGAATTGTTCGTTTACAAAAAGAATTTTTGGAATCAAAACCTCGATTTTTACGGCATTTCGTGCAGGAACCCATTGAATTTTTGGAATTTCAGATTTGAACTTGTTGTCAGTTACTTCTGCCTCTATTTCTGGTCCCGTCTTTGTTATCTTGACATTGTATAGTTCTAACATTCTTATCTCATCTCCGACCTTGAGAGATTTTGCATCGTCTCCTGATACGTAAAACGAGCCATCAAGCTGAAGTTTCCTTTTACCCATGTCTTTCTGGGGGTGGTTTGAGATCTCAATCTCGCCCATGTTGTTGTTCTTTACAGTTAGCTTGACTGGACTTGTTACCATGAATAGTCGTATGCTTGTAGAATCCACAATCTTCCTGTTGAAAGACTCTAAAGTGTCAAAAGGCGCCAGTGTGTCCGATTTTGTAAAACTCAACGAAAGCACAAATTTTCTGATTGCCTCGGGAACAATCCCTCTTCTCTTCATTGCTTCAAGAGTTGGCAATCTAGGATCATCATAGCCGGAAACTTTGCCATCCTGCACTAGCGGTTTGAGTATTCTCTTGGATACGGGCATTCCGTCAAACTCTAGCCTTGAAAACTCGAGAACCTTCGGCTTTCTCATTTTTAGCTTGTCAAGGATTTCGTAATAAAGTTCATTTCGTAATTCATATTCTTTTGTTCTAAAAGCATGAGTTACTCCATCAATACTATCTTCTATTGCTACTGCAAAATCATAGTTTGGCCATACACGATATTTGTCTTTATGAATTGGATGCGGCTCATCAATAATTCTAAGCAATGTAGGATCTCTCATAACTGTATTTTCAGACTGCATGTTTCCACGATATCTCACAATGGCCTCTCCCTGCTTGTATTTTCCAAACATGTCTTTCCAGCGCTTGGTGTTTTGTGAAAGGTCTCCTGCACGACATTTGCAAGCTATCATTTCTCGTCTGTTCTTGCTTATGGTTTCCTTGTTGCAGGTGCAGACATATGCATATCCACATTGGATGAACTCTTCAGCTTTTTTGTAAATTAATTCAATGTCGTCAGAAGTATTTTTAATTTCATCATATTTTACTCCAAGCCAATCAAGTCCAACCTTTATTGCAGCATAATACTCTAGTCTCTCATTTTCTGGATTTGTGTCATCAAACCTGAGGATGAGCTTTCCTCCATACATTTTTGCATATTCCTCGTCTATTATTGCCGCTTTTGCATGACCTATGTGAGGATACCCGTTTGGCTCTGGCGGAAATCTAGTGACCACCTTGCCTTGTTCTGCTCCCTCAAGAGGAGGGAGACCGCTTCTGTCTTGTTTTGGCTTTACAACGAGTAATTCTGGAAAATTTGATTCTAATTCCGACTTTTGTGTTGATAGGGGAATGGCATTTACTTCATTTACTATCTCGGAAATGACAGGTACAATTTCTTTTATCTTGTTTCTAAGTTCAGGTTTGGACCCCATTACTTTGGGAATTACTGCATCATTTCTTGTCTTGCCACCATGCTCGGATGCATTTAACAGAGCAAATCCTCGTATAGTTTTTTTTATCTCCTCATCCAACTATAGACTCCTCTCTACTACAAAATCTAACAAGGAAAGCAGGTCCTGCCTGGTAGGATTATCATATCTTGAAATTGCTCTTGTTGCTGCATCAATGTGGTAAGAAGCCCTTTTTCGAATTGTTTTCTCGATGCCAAGGTTTGCTATTACATCAACTACCCTGCTCATTTCATGCTTTGATATGGAAGAGTTACCAAAAGCATTGAGAATCGCTCTTCTTTCTTTTCCTCTGGCCATTTTGATAGCTAAAAGAATCGGCAGGGATTTTTTTCCCTCTCTTATGTCATTTCCTACCGGTTTTTTGGTGATCTTGGGGTCACCTATTATTCCAATCAAGTCATCAATTATCTGAAATGATATTCCGAGATTTTTTCCATAAGAAGATAGTCTTTCGACGTCAGATTTTGTGGAATTTGCAGAAATAGCTCCCATTGCACAAGATGCTATAAACAAAGACGAGGTCTTTTTTTCTATCATCTTTAGGTATTGCAATTCTGTAGGGATGCTCTTTGACTGGGCCATGCTTATGTCCAATACCTGACCCTCGCACACCGCGGTGCATGCCTTTGAAAGTGTATCAATGAGAGAGACCACTATTTCCTTTAGGATCTTGTTGTCTGCCTTTGAAATGGTTTCAAAAGCCTTTGAGAAAAGAAGATCACCAGCTAGGATTCCTACTGGAATACCAAATTTCATATGTGTGGTGGGTACGCCGTGTCTTACCTCATCATTATCCATTATGTCATCATGAACAAGAGTAAAGTTGTGTACCATCTCAATTGCAGCAGCTGCAGGAATTGCTTGTTTTGTAGAACCGCCTAAAAGTTCGCAACTTTTTAGAACCAAAAATGGTCTTAGGCGCTTTCCTCCATGTTCAATGAGGTAACTTGCAGCCTTGTACAGATCAGTAGGTTCTCCCTTTAATCTTGACAGAAGAAAAGAGTCTATTTTCTTTGCATTCTTTACCACGTTATCTAATTTCATTCCTTTTTCAACTTCCATTGATCATCAGGAAAATGGTATTTCAATGATGCTTCCAGCCTATTCTTCAAGCCATCTCTATTCCACATCTTGAGAATTCTCTTGTTGGCATCAGTTATGTTATTTTTCGACTCTGAGAGAAAATATAGGGCAACAATCATCCACGGACAGAAAATTTGTGGTGATTTGTCTATCTCAGTTAAAAGTTCATCATACGTTACCCATCTGATTGCAGAGATTTCGTCTTCTACAAGTTTTATTTTGTCCGAGTTTTCTATTATGCCCATCAAAGTACCACAGACTTCATTTTCTGAACCTACGTCCTTGTATGGAACATGGTACTCAAATTTGTACAAGTACTCTAGCTTGCAGGTTATTCCAAGTTCTTCTGGCAGCCTTCTCTCGGCTGAGGAGACATATGTCTCTGACTGTCTTGGATGACTTGCAACTGTTCCATCCCAGTCTCCTGGCCACAGCATCTTGCTCATGGCTCTCTGAGTTAGCAAAAGTTTTCCCTCTTTATTGAACAGCAAAATTGTAAATGCTCTGTGAAGCTTTCCCTGAGGCAAATGACACTTTACTTTTTCTTCGGTTCCTATTGGCTTGTCATTACTGTCTACCAGAATCAGATGTTCCATCTTAATGTCTCCTAAATAACGTGCCTTCAAATTCCTTGCCATTAATTGCATTCAATATTCTTTGTGGCATGTTTCCATTTACAAAAAATACGGATGTATTTCTTGCCATATCTGTCGCTTCTTTTATTTTGCGGCTCATGCCACCGGTTACATCCATCTTGACATCCGTAATCTTTGGTCTTTCTGTAGTTATCTCTCTGATTAGTTTTTTATTCTTGATATCGGAATATACTCCATCTACATTTGTTACAAAAATTGCCAGGCGGGGCTTTAGAATTCTAGTTAACATTCCCATTATCTTGTCTCCTGAAAGTATGTAGAATTTGTTCTTTCCAAACCACATGACGTCGCCATATGACACGGGAACTAATCCAGTCTGGGCAATCTTTGTAATCTCTTGAGCTTTTTTTATTATTGGCTTGTTTCCAAAAACAAAGTCAGTCGGAGGCAAGCAATAGGGATGAATGCCTGACTGCAGAAGCGCTTCAAGAATTAGTTTATTCAATTCAACCATAGAGTTTTTGACTACTGAAACGCCCTTGATGCTGTATCTATCAGGCTTTGTATGCATGTCATACTTGACTGACCAATAATGCCCAAAGGAGCCCCCTCCGTGAACTACCATGTATGACTCTTTGACTTTTTTCAATTGGCTCGCAATTTTCTTTATTGCAGAGACATTAGCCGTTAATGGCTTGTCCTTGTTTGTAATTATCGAACCGCCAAGTTTGATCAAAATCATGATTTTTTACAATGATATAGTCGGTTTTAAAAAGCCTCTCTCACACTTTTGCTACAATAACAAGAACTTGTTATGAATAACTTAGCCCTTCAAAATCTATCTTTGCT
>JAWOLM010000086.1:0-6921 GCA_033853455.1 Nitrosotalea sp.
AGAATAGGAATACCGCATTGTCCCAGATGCTCAAGAAAGATTTCAAACCAGTCAGTCGAGTCAATCTGCGAATCAATACTAAAAGAATCAGAGGACCAAAAAATAATGATCCTAGCCCCGCTAATTCAAAGAAAGAAAGGAACCTATGAAAAATTGTTTGAACAAGTCAAAAAATCAGGCTACTCTAGAATTCGAGTAGATGGAGATGTAATTGAGTTAAACGGTGAATTCCCAGTGTTAGACAAACAAAAATGGCATAACATCGAGATTGTAGTTGACAGGCTCAAGGCCTCTTGGGAAGAAAAAAGTAGACTCTATGAATCAATTCAGACTGCTACAAAGGCAAGCAAGGGAACAGTCATGGTGCTCAACGGGGAAGCAAAGATATTTTCACAAAATAATGCATGCCCACATTGTGGTATTACAATAGGTGAGCTAGAACCAAGAGCGTTCTCCTTCAACTCTCCCTTTGGCGCGTGTAAGACATGTCATGGACTTGGAGTAAAGATGGAGTTTGACCCAGATCTCCTTATTCCAGACAAATCAAAGTCAATTCTTGATGGCGCAATAATTCCTTGGTCTGGAAGATTTTCATCCTTTAGGCGACAGACATTGCGTGACGTTGGGAAAAAATTTGATTTTGACCTTATGACACCGATAAACAAGATGACTCCAAAGCAGCTCAGCGTCATACTATATGGTACGGACGAGCTTGTCAAATTTTCCTACGAGGCCCAGACTACCGACTCGAGATGGCAGTACACAAATACATTCAGCGGAGTAATACCTAGCCTTCAGAAAAATTTTGCCGAAACTGACTCTGAATCAAAAAGAGAGGACCTTAGCAGATTCATGCGTGAGACCCCTTGCAATTCTTGCAAAGGCAAACGACTCAAAGACGAGGCATTATCGGTCTCGATAGACTCAAAATCAATCATGGATGTATGTGATCTTTCAATTGATTCCTGTTACGATTTTTTCAATGGTCTAAAACTAACCGAGACTGAAAAATACATTGCAAAATCCATACTCAAAGAGATTCTCTCAAGACTTGAATTTTTGAAAAATGTCGGATTAAACTACCTTAACCTCAACAGGGTGAGTGCTACTCTTTCAGGTGGAGAGTCACAAAGAATCAGACTTGCAACCCAGATAGGCTCAAACCTTACAGGTGTACTCTACGTACTAGATGAGCCAACAATCGGCTTGCATCAAAGAGACAACGCAAAATTAATCAAGACACTTCTCAAGCTACGGGATCTTGGTAATACCATTCTTGTTGTGGAGCATGATGAGGAAGTCATGAGAAACTCTGACTGGATCATTGACTTAGGGCCTGGTGCAGGAGTCCATGGTGGAAATGTGGTTTATTCTGGAACAGTAGAAGGAATACAAAAAAGCAAAGAATCTGTAACAGGAGAATATCTTAGAAACCATAATGCAATAAGACTTGCAAAAAAAGTACGAGCACAAAAAGGTAAAATGGTTGTAAAGGGAGCATCTGAGAACAATCTCAAAAACATAGACGTTGAGTTTCCTCTAGGTTTGATGATATGCGTTACAGGTGTATCTGGCTCTGGCAAGTCCACTCTTGTAAATGATATACTATTCAATGCACTTGCTTCGCACTTTTACGGCTCTGTCGAGAGGTCGGGAAAGCACAAAACAATTCAGGGTCTTGAAAACATAGACAAAGTAATTGGAATAGACCAGTCACCAATAGGAAGAACCCCTCGCTCAAATCCTGCCACGTACATTGGCGCATTCACACCAATCAGAGAACTTTATTCGGGAACAGAGCTTGCAAAGGAACGTGGCTATACACCTGGGCAGTTTTCTTTCAATGTTGCAGATGGCAGGTGTTTTGCATGCGAAGGAGACGGAGTAAAAAAAATAGAGATGCAGTTCTTGTCAGATGTTTATGTAGTCTGTGATGAATGCAAGGGTAAGCGATACAACTCTGAAACACTTTCTGTACTATACAAAGGAAAAAACGTTTCAGATATTCTTGCAATGACAGTAGATGAAGCACTAGAATTTTTTGAAAATATTCCAGCAATACAACGAAAGCTCAAGACAATAGCAGACGTCGGATTGGGTTACATCAAGCTTGGTCAACCTGCTACTACACTCTCAGGTGGCGAAGCGCAAAGAGTAAAACTTGCATCTGAGTTATCAAAGAGAGATACTGGAAGAACTCTTTACATCTTGGACGAGCCAACAACTGGACTGCACTTTGCAGACGTTCAAAAATTGCTAGAGGTTCTGAACAGACTTGTCAACCTAGGAAATACTGTAATAATTATTGAGCATAACATGGATGTTATCAAAAATTCTGACTGGATAATCGACCTAGGCCCAGAAGGAGGTCATGGAGGCGGAATGGTTGTTGCATCAGGCCCACCAGAACAGATTGTACAAAATTCAAAAAGCTATACAGGACAGTACCTCAAGCCTTTGCTAAGAAATGGTCCTTGATATTTCAACTCTTAACATACCTTCGCACTCTGGAATTTACATAATGAAAGATTCTGGAGGTAGCATACTATACATAGGAAAGGCAAAGAATCTGAAAAATAGAGTAAGATCATATTTTGTCAAAAATCAAAACTATAAGACACAAAAACTAGTTGAAAAAATACGAGACATAGAGTTTGTTCTAACTGATAATGAAGAAGAAGCGTTCTTGTTAGAGTCCAACATGATAAAGCGTTACAGACCGCCTTACAATATTGAACTAAAAGACCAGCAACGATACACTTATCTTAGAATCACAAACGAGGAGTTTCCGCGTCTTATGGTAGCAAGAAGAACTAGAACAGGCGAGTTCTTAGGCAGTGGCAAAGTCTATGGACCTTTTACACATGGAAGTTCAAAGATGCTCTCAATAGGGCTTCTCAGAAAGACATTCAAGATAAGAATATGCAAGCGCCTTCCAAAAGAAGCTTGCCTAGAATATCATCTAGGTAACTGTGAGGCACCATGTCAGTTTGAAAAGGGTCGTGCACGATACGCCGGACATATTGAAGAACTTGAATCAATTCTAAAAGGTAAACAAAGACTGGTTGATTTTGTAAAAAGACTAGAGTCAGAGATGAAAGAAGCCTCTTCTAAATTACAATACGAGCGGGCAAAAGAAATTCGCGAGACCCTTCAAAGACTGCAGAATTTGCAGACAAAGCAAAAGATGGAAAATGTTGGGGGAACAGATGAAGAATATTTTGGGATTAGAGTGAAAGAGCAGACTGCACATGTCATGAGCTTTAGGCAAACACATGGGGTTATCAAAGACAGAAACAAGTTTTCGTTTGATCTTGTAGGCGACAATTCGTTTTCGAACCTTTTATCGCAATACTATTCTACAAACCCAATTCCAAAATATATCGTAGTGAGCGAACTACCTGAAAAAAGAGAAATTTTAGAGGAGATATTTTCACGCAATGTTGGCTTCAAAGTAAACATCATAGTACCATCGGGCAGCAAAAGAAAAGAGATGGTGGACCTAATTTTGAAAAATATTGACCATTCACTTTCAAAAGATGCGGACCCTGCACTAGTCGAGCTACAAGAAAAGATTGGGATTGAACAAGTACCAAAGAAGATAGAGTGTTTTGATATCTCAAACCAAGGAACAGATTATGCTGTTGGTTCCATGTCATGCCTTGTAGACGGGAGGCCGTTCAAGTCAGGTTACCGTAAATTCAAGATAAAGACAGTAGAGGGAAGAGATGATTTTGCAATGATAAATGAGATTGTGAAACGAAGGTACCTTAGATTGCGTCAGGAAGGAACCAAGATGCCAGATTTAGTGCTAATAGATGGAGGAAGAGGTCAGCTAAATGCTGCAATGGATGCACTCAAGTTTGCAGGTGTAAAGTTGCCTATAGTGTCACTTGCAAAAGAAAATGAGGAGATTTATCATCCAAATCTCAAATCACCTCTCCTTTTACCACGAAGCAGCCCTGCACTGAAAGTTTTACAGTATGCAAGAGATGAAGCTCATAGGTTTGGCGTAGCGTACAACAGGGCTTTACGCAAGATTCAGAAATAATCGTCAAGCGGGTTTTCGCTCAATGGCTGGGCATTGTATCCCATTTTTACTAGATCAGCTGCAAATTCTTCAACAAATCCATGCACTGTATAGATCCTCTCTGGGTTGCAATCCTTTACAAGCTGCAACAACTCGTTGTAATCGCAGTGGTCACTTAGAGGTATAGAATAATCATGTTGCCTTGCAAATGCAAACCTTGGAGACTGGGCCCATCCGCTAAAGCCAACAGTTATCGCATCATACTTTGATTTCATGTGTTGCACAAAGGCGTTCTTACCGCTAAAGTTTGGCGCAATCATAAGCCAAGGTTTTTTATTTAACAGTCCAGAATTTTCTGCCTCCGAATGTCCCATCGAATCGCGTAGGTCTATACCAAATTGCCTATAAACATCATTTACTTTTTTTACTGAATCATGATAGTATGGTGCCCAGTGTGAAAAAAGGTATGATAAAATCTGCGCTTTTCCAAGTTCATATCCCAAAAGTATCACGGGTTTTCCCCGCGAATACGAGTCAGAGATTATCTCGTTTACTTTTTTTACAATCTCTTCTATTTTCGGAAAAACATATTCTGGCATTCCAAAGGTACACTCTGTGATTAGGACCTTGCATTTTGGAACCTTAGCACCTTTCATAAAGGCCCTTTCTCTGACGCTGATGTCGCCAGTATAAAACACTTCATCTCCAAAATACAAACCCTTCGCCCCTAGAATATGGCCTGCGTCAATTAATGAGAAATTTTCATACTCTTCACGGTAGTTATCTATTGAATAGCCTCGAACCTTTGCAATCTCGCTTGTCTGCTTTGATGTAAGAACAAGCCCTCCGTTTTGCCTGTGAAGATGGTCTATATGGGCATGAGAGACAAATGTGATGCCTTTTTCTGTACCTTTCTTTGGGTCAAGGTTTATCTGTATTCCATTATGTGTGGATACAATTCCGTTTGAGGTCATCTTTACAACTTGCTTCAAATTGAGATTTCGGTGAAATGCATAGGATATAAATTGCAAGATTGATCGAGTACAACATCTAGTCTAAAGTAGTTCAAATTCGATCTTTTTTGATCTTATGGAGTAAGATGTTTATTTACACAAAAACCAAACCAAGTTAGATGATAAATCTAGCCATCCTGATTTCAGGGCGAGGCTCCAACATGGAAGCAATTTTGCGTGCAGTTAAAAAGAAAAAGATACCAGTCAGACCAGTTATTGTCATAGCCAATAAACCTGATGCAAAGGGGCTGCAGGTTGCACAAAAACTTGGTGTAAAAACAGACATAGTTGAAAGTGTGGGACTAAAAGGCGGAAGTTGGGAATACGACCAAAAACTTGTCACAGTTCTTGAAGAAAATAATGTTACGCCAAAAAATGGACTAATCTGTCTTGCAGGTTTTATGAGAATCATGAGCCCCGAATTTATCAAACATTACAAGGGCAGAATCATCAACATTCATCCTGCAATTTTACCAGCGTTTCCAGGGCTACATTCTCAAAGACAGGCAGTGGAATACGGAGTCAAATATTCAGGATGTACCGTACATTTTGTGGATGAAGGAGTAGATACAGGCCCAATCATACTACAAGCGATAGTCAAGGTAAAAGACAATGATACTGAAGAGAGTCTTTCAAAGAGAATACTAAAGCAGGAACACCAAATCTATCCAAAGGCTGTAAAATTATTTGCAGAAGGCAAGATCAAAATCAGGGGCCGAAAAACCATAACGTTCTAAGAGTCTGGGCCGCCAAAAAAATAGAGAACCACAAGATCTTTTTTGTTGCCATGGAAATAATGAGGAATTTTTTTTGCAACAAAATACGACATTCCGTCAGATACTGCATAGTCTTTTCCACCGATGCTTAGAAATCCATCACCTCTTACAACATAGTAAACTTCATCGCTTTCATGAGGTTCTTGCGTGTCCTTTTCACCAGGTTTGAGTTGGAGTACACCTGCTGCAAGGGAGTCACGGTTTATGAATGTGTGAAAGTACGAATCACTTTTTGCGATATCTTTTACATATTGGTTTGTATCAAAGACTATTTTCAAACAATCACTTGTGTATGGATTACTTATGCAGGTATTATGTTTTTTAATCTTCCAAAGATTAAATATCGAAAAAACAACCAAACCTTGTTTGAGCGGACAAAAAATAGATGGGATACTTGTAGCATCAACTGTCAAAGACAGAGTAAAAATCGCAGTATCTGAATTGCAAAAAGAAGGAATCACACCATGTCTTGCCACAATACTAGTTGGGGATGATCCTGCATCCGCAACATATGTTAGGAACAAGCAAAAAGCTTGCGCAGATGTAGGCATTGCAACAAAAGACCATAAACTTCCTTCTACATTTTCTCAAAAAGAGATTGATTCGCTAATTGATTTATTAAACAAAGATTCCACGGTTCATGGCATACTAGTTCAGTTGCCTCTACCAAATCAGTTAAATGACTTTGCAACAACATCAAGAATATCTCCTCTCAAGGATGTAGACGGATTGACTCCATACAATATTGGACTTTTGTCATCAGGCAGGGCATTGCTTAAACCATGTACTCCATCTGGAATAATCGAGTTGTTTGATCATTACAACATCAATTTGCAAGGAAAAAACATAGTCATAATTAACAGAAGTAATTTAGTTGGAAAGCCGTTGTACCACCTGCTACTTGAAAGAGATGCTACTGTCACAACGTGTCATTCAAAGACTGCAAATATCAAAGAGCATTGCCTGAATGCAGACATCATAGTTACAGCAATAGGAAATAGAGAAAGATTCGTTCTAACACAAGACATGGTAAAAGAAGGCGCGATAGTAGTTGATGTCGGAACAGCGCGGGTAAATGGAAAACTCGTAGGTGATGTAGATT
>JAWOLM010000087.1:0-9198 GCA_033853455.1 Nitrosotalea sp.
ATAAAAGGTGGTAACTTACTTGTGCTTCTTCATTGCGGTGATTACACACCAATATACGAATCCGGGGATTAAACCAACGGCCAATGGTATGTATACACCTGCTTGACTCCAATCTTGCATTTTTTAACTACCTAGCTAATCACAACCTGCTATACTATTTAAATCCATCTTTCAGGAATGTCTTCTCATAACGAATGTTTTTGTCGATAGATCATCCTTTTTAAATAAAGCTAGGTTACGAGTTCAAATTAGATTTGGAGATAACAATAGATCCTTGGAAAGAATTAGTCATTCATGAAGTACTCGAGTTAAAGTTAGATGATTGGATTACCCAAGTGATTGCAACGGCGCGATCTGCAGGGGGAGGCATACCGACGATCTTCTGGGCTGGCGGAATTGCGTTTCATTTTTCTACCTTTCCTGATACTGAAACTACTGTACAAGAGAAGTTGAAAGGAAGGATACACTATTCATCAGTAACTTTTGCTATCAAGGAAAAGTTTGAGCGTCAAGTAGTAAGAGAGGGAGGAGCTGTAAACTTTACAGATGTGAGCCACAATGAAATATTTAGTAAGCTTGCAGCTAGGCTAAAGACCGGATCTAAATTCAAATCATAGAATTACTTCTTCTTGACTTTGCGATATACTAGAACAAATCCTGTTCCGACAAGAGCAATTCCTGCAACAAGTAAATATGGCGGATTAGATTCCATAGGGGCCATGAAAAATCCTACAGTGATCATTCCCAGATAAAGGAGCATCTCAAAATCAAAATCCCATGCCATTTAATGATGCCACTTTGTCCACCAGTATAAACAATTCTACGTTTCTCGAGCTAAATTTTGTGGCTAAAAAGGGGATCTTTGCAACTCTAGAATGAGTGAACTAGCGGATGTTCGGTCCACATATCCTTTAGACAGGTCCAGTCTACTCCGCAATATGATCGAGTGATTTAGGTGAAAACAAAAAACCTCTGTCCAATTTTTTCTCCATTTAATAATTAACTGCCGTTCTCATCGACGAAAATGGTAGAACCGGTTTTATTCTGTTTTACATACTTCTTATTCGATGAAAATTCTTCCCTACAGTCTAGTGGCATTAGCCATGTTTGCCATAGTTATGCCTGCAATTGCCTTTGCACAGACAGAAAATGAAGCAAATGAAGGAGCAGGCGATATGCAAGAACAACAAACAACTGCCACAGCTGCACAAACAGAACAAGGAGGCGAGAATGAACACTCTGCAAACCCTGCAAATTCTGCCATATTGTTCGTAACTCTTGCCGCAATCGTAAGTGTTGTAGGATATTCTGCATGGAAAGTCTACAAAGCAAGAAGAAGAGCTGCATCCAAGAGATTGGTGTAGCTTATGCATTTTTTTTCTAAATTATCAAAATCTAGGATACCTGCTTTACTACTAGTTCTTCTTTTCGTTCCTGCCGTAGCATATGGAGAAGACGGGCATGAAAATCATACAGCCGTAACACTAGGTTGGATTTCTATTGGTTCTGGCCTTGTTGCAAACCTCACACTGGTCGCATTCAAGATAGCAAGAAAAACTTCAATTTTGAATTTGGTTGGAGGGACTGAAGCTTCACAAGGAATGGCAGCAATGTACAAACCTGTTTTGAATTTTCACATAATGCTAAATTCAATAGGATATTTTGCAGGTCTAGCTCATGGATTTATGCTTATCAGAGGGCTTGATACCATATCTCTCTCCTTGGTAATAGTAATGACGGTCTCTATGATATCTGGAATAATTCTAAGGTATGTAGCAGGAAAAGATATGAAATTTTTTGGAAGGCTGGTACATGGGCAATTTGTTCTAGGAGTATTGTTGGTAACACTTGTACTTCTTCATGTACTTACCCATGGAGTTAGAATTTAGATAAGATCATTCCCAATTGTCAAGGTACTTTAGACAATAATCGCATACGGGATAGCCATTTTCTTCATCATAAGGTGTCTTGCATCTCTTGCAGATCTTTGTGCGCTTGTATGATGCCTGCACTTGTGTAGCGATATTTTCCCACCCGCTTAATCATAAACGTTCGAGTTTTGTGATTAGTAATTCGATCTTTTCTGCATCTATTGCAAAGTCAGGGTTTATGCTTTCTACAGGACATGCCCCTTCAGCAAATTTTAGGATTTCAATCAAAGTCCTGATCTCTTTATCATCCAAGGTTACTTGTTTTTCCATCTTTTGTCACCTCAGATTGTCACCGGATGTTAGCTGTTTTGCTATCTGACGTAGCCACTTTATGTGTCCGGTGTTTGTCACCTTGGCGCCTTCCAAAATAGTCCTTTTTGCCTCCGATAGGCTAGTCCCTACAAGAATCTCTTCCTTGTCAAGTTTCATATCCGTTCTGAATTTTGCTGTTATTTTCAAAAAGTTCTTTCTGTTGTCATAAAAATTTACGAGGTCATACTGCGTTGTGTATTTCCCATCTGATTTGTCATGTCTTGTAGATGAGTCTTTGTAAACCATTCTTGCATGAGGAGGCATCTTTTGGTGTTCAAGTTTTTCCAATATGGACTGGTTGTTTTTCCAAAAATCTCCAACATCCATATGGTTTATTTTCTGAGAAGATATTCCATTCATGATTTGTAATGTTCATGATTTGATTTAAACACGAAATAAAATTTTCACAGTTGATAACGTGCAAGAAGATGCAATAAAACAATTGCAATAAATTAATTTGCAATCAACAAATTGATAAATCCAAATTGCAATAAATTATTTTAGGTGATAACTTGGCAAGCAAAGAAGAATTTCTCGAGGCAGCAAGAAAAATACATGAAAGCGAAACAGCACCGATTCAAAAACCAATGGATGAAGGTGCACCTACAATCCGCGAGGTAATTAACAACCAAAGACGATTAGCAAAAATGTTGGAATATTTGGTTCAGATCACGGAAGAGCTAAAGAAATAACAAAGGCAAAAGGTTAATCTAATTCATATAATCTCTTAGCGAGAATTGATCTAAAATTACAATAGCCGCCAATGGTTCAAAACGTAGAATAAAAAATCTCATATTAGGTTGTGATAGGGTAAACATATTCTTGAACTCAAGATTATTGATAATTTCAGGTGCAGTAGCAGCTGCTATTGTTATCGCTGCATATTTTGTTCCTCTCGGTTACAAGACTGAATCAGCTAATCCTGCCAACACAACAGGCTTCAATCAGACTGCAATGTTAGAACGCGGTAATGTGGAAATGGGATTCAATCAGAGCTTGATTCACCACCATTTCATGGCAACTAGTACGGGTGGTGAAATAATGATAATGTCAACAGACATGAACGATACCAAGACCATTAATGAGATAAGATCTCATGTAAGAGATATTCAGTATGAGTTTTCTCAAGGAAATTTTACTAAACCGTTCTATATTCATGCACAGGTTGTTCCTGGTACTGACATCATGACTGCAAAGAAGGATTTGATCCAATATTCCGTAAAGGACATTGATGGCGGATCTGCTCTGATTCTTACTACAAATGATACTGAATTGCTAAATGCAATACAACAGTTTATGGATTTTCAGTCAAGCCAACATATGGGACATTAGTTTTTCATTTATCCAGTAGATATTAGAGCAAGATAGAAAATCACAATGACGCCAAAGACTACAAGTCCGATTGTTGCAAAATACATTATGTTGTGTCTGGGTACGTAAATGCCAGCTTCTATTGCTTTTTGTGTCTTTAGATAATTTGCAAGAGAGTAGATCAAAAGAAGTATTCCAAGACCGATCATGCTCACACCAAGCCACGTTGAAAACGAGTGAGTCGTGATGGTTGTCGAGACATCCTGATTTTTTGCTATGATTCCAAACTCTCGAAGAAAGAGACTGAGCCTTGCAACAACAAAGCCAAGACCCATGAGTGCTATACATGTACGCAGCCATGCAAGAAACGTGCGTTCGTTTGCAAGATACTCGGTTGAGCGGTCAGGTTTCTTCTCTTCAGGCA
Source organism: Nitrosotalea sp. (assembly GCA_033853455.1). GTDB lineage: Archaea > Thermoproteota > Nitrososphaeria > Nitrososphaerales > Nitrosopumilaceae > Nitrosotalea. The sequence goes on from JAWOLM010000087.1 coordinate 3,979, forward strand.
ACTGTGTAAAACTAAAACGCGTTTACATATAAGGTTCGAGTTTTCAATTTTCCTGTTTTATCACATTGTACCTTTTGGCTGGCGGTGGAAATTTATACAACAAAGATGTCATACATATTGTTGAACAGTATTCAACATCGTAGCACTCAAAAAACTATTACAACAATTACTGTCGTGTTACTTGCCGTCATGGCGGTGGCCATCTTACTGCAATTAAAAACAATACCTCTAGTACTAACATTTCCACTATTCCTTATCCCAATTGGAATCTATACTACTATAATCGGTTTCAAAAGCAGACGAGAGATTCACAAAACAGAAGGTCATGGTTACTATTTTACATGGGCAGGAATAATGCTGGCAGTTGGAATTGGATGGGTCGTTCTCTATGAGGGTTTGGGCGTAATAATGGGAATAATAATGGTACTTGCAATTGCACTTGGTTTTGTTTATCTTAACAAAATCAAATCTTCAATTATCAGTGTTAATCAGTAAGCGTCTTAGAAATTAACATATGTAATTCTAATGTTTAGAAACAAGTGCTAAATCAAATCACGATTGCGCTTTTTTTAAAAACTTTCTAAGAAGAACATAATATAATATCCCTCCCAGCGTCCAAGAAATTCCAATTATCCATGAAGAAATACTTAGAAAATAAAGAAGCGCCATGCATGATATCAGACCCAATGATGGTATGATAAGATGTAAAAGATGTCTTGGAACTCTGATATGTTCTTTTTTTACCATCAAGATAGCTGACAAGTTAACTATACCATATCCCAGAAGCGAGCCAAAGTTTGTAACATTGGCAGTCTGTTGCAGGTTCCCAAATAATGGAAGCACCGCCATTGTTATGCCAATTATAATTATTCCAAGATAAGGAGTAGAATATTTTTTGTGCATCTTGCTAAACAAGCTTGGTAGAAGCTTGTCCTTTCCCATCGCGTAAGAGACGCGTGATACCCCGATTATTGTTGTAAGCAAGACACTGATGGTGGCCACTATTGCGGCAAAACTCACAAATAATTTTAGCCAGTAAATCTTGATGCCATAATCTACAGCATCAGTTAACGGCGAGCCTGAATTGGCGAGTTTCTGGTACGGAACCAATCCCACTGATACTATCCCAACTAGGATGTATACTATCGATGAGAGGATAAGAGCTATGACTATAGAGCGTGGAACCGTGTGTCGTGGATCCTTTATTTCTTCAGAAGCCGAAGCAGGTCTTCCAAATCCTGTATATGCAAAAAAGATCAGTGCCGTGGCACCAAGTATTCCTTTAATGCCGTTTGGAGCAAACGGTTGGTATAACGAGAAGTTAATGTGAGAAAATCCAATGATTACAAATAAAGCAAGTGCAGATAACTTTAGCAATACCAAGACAGCATTGAATATGCTTGATTGTTTTATTCCAACTACGTTAAGCAAAGTAAGTAAAAGTATGCTGATGATGGCAACTGGAACAACAGGTACTTGTGGAAAAAGAGATGCGACGTAGCTTGCCAAGCCCAGACTTACGGTTGCTCCTGCCACTATGTTTGCAAAAAGCCACAACCACCCAGTCATGAATCCGGCGAAATGCGAGATTGTCTTTTTTGCAAAGATGTAGGAACCGCCCTCTTGAGTAAACCTTGATGCTAGCCTGACGAAACTATATGCTGTAAAAGAAGAAACTATTCCCGCTATTATGATTGCCAGTATCACGGAGGGGCCTGCTATCCCGGAGGCCACTCCAGATATGACAAATATGCCAGCTCCAATGATCGATCCTATTGCAAGCGCTGTTGCATCAAAGAGATTAAGAGTTCTTTTGAATTTAGGCAATCTAGTTTTGTTAGTGCATTGTATTTTTTATTCTTAATGAATGAGGTATTGGTCAATGATGGATCAAGAACAAGTGTTTGAATCTCAATTTTGATAATCACGTTTTGATATTAAATAAAAATAAAACGAATAAAGTACATGGTAAACCTGAATTGGTTAATCTATGTGATTAGTGGTCTAATGTTTGGAACTGGCATCATCTATTTTTACGAGTCAATTTCTGAAGCTCAAGATTTTAACACTGAGCTTGCAGCTCAAGTAGAAACAATGTTTTTTGCAACTGCAGGGATTCTTTACCTTCCTTTAGGAGTATGGATGATTAAGAATAAACTATCAAGCAGAGCGCCATATATCATATCATTAATTGCCTCAGTCATGCTTATTGCGCTTTACATAGCATCTCGGAATGTCAACCTTCCAATAGTTGGACTGCAAGAGGATGTCGGGTTTACAGATCTGGTAAGCAAGATCTTGCAGGTAGGAATAGTTGCAATCTGTAGTGTTTTGCTTCTAAAATCAAAAAAATTCCACGTTGCAGAGATAAAATAGATTGGAAAAGATTCAGATTTCATGTCAGTGTGATTATCATCATTGAAAAAAGTCTTGCTTCTTTAATTAAAACTCGGAGAAATTTAAATCAAATGAATACAAGGTTCCTAGTTTTACTTGTCATAGCATTAGCTGTCATGATGACCATGCCTCTTAACTTGAATTATGCAGCAGCTAATGGAATGGTAGTGATAACACAGTGTACTCCAGATCAAGTAGTATTCAACAAGTACATCTATAAGGAAAATATTAACGGAATCAATAATGCTGTGAGTCTTTACCGCAGTGCTCATCCAAATGCAACCATTTCTGAATTGACTGGTTATATGGGCAAGTTGTACGTGTGGATGAAAGTTATCCCAGAGTATGCTCACTGCTTGCTGCATACTGGCATAGACCCATCATCTGTTGTTCAGCTATCGCCTCAAGCTGCGAACGTATTGATAAATGATGTAGATGACCTACGTGGATTTTCCGCAGATTTTCTAAAAGAAGTTCCGATTCCAGATTTCACAAATACTGCATATTTTCCTACTACACCTATACCAATCACTCGCGAAACTCCGCAGGTTCCCAACTGCCAAGATAAATCATTTCCATCGGTCAACTGGTCTTATTGTAATTTCTCAGGCGGCAATCTAAGTGAAGCATATCTTTTGGAGGCCAATCTTACGTATACCAATTTTGCTGGCGCAAACTTGACCAAAGCGTATGCGTTTGATGCTGTCCTCAAGTCTGCCAATTTCAATAATTCGGATCTAAGACATACCGAGCTCGCGGGAACGAACCTTAGCGGAGCCAGTCTAGTTAATGCAAATGTCGCATACGGGAGTTTAGATTTTGCCAACCTGGAAAGGGCTAATCTTAGAGGAGCAAATTTGATTGATACACATGGTTTGTTCCCTGTATTTTACAATGCTACTTTAGCTGGAGTTAATTTCAGCAATTCATATTATGTAAGAGCTGATTTTGAAAATGCGGATTTATCGGGTGCCAATTTTACAAATGCCGATCTTACAGATGTCGACTTTAACGGAACAAATCTTACAAATGCTAACTTTAACGGTGCCATTCTAACTGGTGCAAATCTACATTGTATAGGAAATTCGATTTGTATCCATTAAATTGGATGCAAAATCATAATTAGATAAAAAAAAGAAATGGGATCTTAAGATGTGTTTGGTGCAATGAATTTGTACTCGATCTTTTGGAAGTTAAGGCTGAGATTATCAGTCTCTACTCCCTGAGGTGCTCCGGTTGTTTGCCATGAGGCACAATGTGCGTTGGTTAAAACATACTGGATAGACCCAGACTGGCCTCCTGTTAGCTGTTCTGTCAGAGTAACAGTTCCCATGATAGAACCTTCTGCACAAGCTCTTGTGATTGTTGGAGTCAAATGGCTTGTTTGCAAGGTAAGTTGCATATCTTGCATTGTAGCACGTCCAATTCCTCCCGAACCTATTGGATTATGAGAAGGTGTCACACCCCAGCTAAATGATTCTACATTAAATTGGCAATTTTGAAGGCCTGGAAGTCTTTCAATTACCAATTGATATGATGTAGCTTGTGTTCCGTCACTACATGGATTTTGTATGTCAATTGGCGGAACAGTCGAGTCTTGGGCAAGGCTTTTTTGTGATGTCATTATGCTTGGACTGACCAGCAAAATAGTCAAAGCAACTATTGCGCCTAAGAATATTTTCTGCATTAAAAGATAAGAATACGCACAAATATTTACACATGATCTACCAAATCTGGAAATGGTTGAATCCATTACTGTGGATTTAACTCGTTGAGATTCATAATCTCACAGATTTGTTTGGTCTGAACTCGTTGCCTTGGATTTTTAATTATTTTATTTTCAAATTTGTCCTTATTTAGGACAGTTTACACGAACAAAGTGTCCATATGGGGGAGGGGTGGGTGCAAGAGATTTTTGTTCTTGAGTTATACATACCGTTCCAAACTATATTAGTTTTAACTCCATGACCCCATTCTCTATGTAACTGCCAATCTCGGAATTCCAGAGCTAGGTATAGATAATCGAAAAGCGAGATGTGTAACCATCATAGGGAGTGGACTGGTGGGGATTTGAACCCCAGACCCCCCGCGTGCAAGGCGGGTATTCTACCGCTGAACTACCAGCCCATTGTATCGACTCAAATGCGTGTGGATTTTAATTGTTCCCTTTGAGTGGCAAAGATTTTATTGATACAATTCATCAAAATCATATGGTCTTGCTCAAATCAGAGGTTGTCTTAAAGGCAGGCGACAAGGCCCCAGAGTTCAATCTGCTTGGAATCGACGACAAAAAACATTCCTTGTCAGAATTCAAAGATCATCCTGCAACGCTAGTCATTTTTATGTGCAATCACTGTCCCTATGTCCAAGCCAAAGTTGCTGCTATGAATGAGATTTACCAAAAATTCAATGGTAAAATAGCAATGATAGGGATTAACAGCAATGATCCAACAAACTATCCCGATGATAGTTTTGATAACATGAAAAAGTTTGCAAAGGAAAAAGGCATAAAATTCACATATCTGGTGGATGAGACGCAGGAAGTGGCAAAGAAATACGGTGCTGTATGTACTCCGGACCCATTTCTGTTTGACAAAAATGGAAAGCTTGTTTTTCATGGAAGGATAGACAACGGTATGAAGCCAGAAGACACTCCTACTGAGAAAACAATGATTGTAAATATAGAGAAGATACTCGCTGGAAAAAAGATAGAAAAAGACTTTGACCCATCCATGGGCTGTTCTATCAAATGGAAAAGCCAGCAGACTTAAATGACAGTTGAATCGGAAAATTTCTTGGGCCGATAGCTCAGCTTGGCTGGAG
>JAWOLM010000088.1:0-35390 GCA_033853455.1 Nitrosotalea sp.
CTCTTTTTGAGATCTTGATTGCTTGAACAGGGCAAACATTCTCACATGATAAACAGAATATACAATCAACTTCTCTTGCCATAAGAGGCTTTTTCTCAGATGAGGGGTTCCCTGCAAATTCGGCCCATTCGTAAACTTTGACAGGACATGCATCTATGCATGCACCATCTCCCACACATATGTCAAAGTCGACCGAGACGAATTCTCCCCAAATCCCTAACACATCGTTTCCCTTTCTAGGACCGTAGATCTTTATTTTGCCACCACTAGATGGAGCAGTGAATGTTTCCGTTACCTTTAGTTTTTTCTTAAACTCTACGTCTATTGGACCTGCTTTTGCTCCTGATGGAGTCTCTATCTCTGCTGCTTGTTGAGTTTCTTGTCCAGGCGGAGGAGCCGCTGGTTTTGGTTTTGGTTTTGCATTAGGAACTATTTGTGCCAGTGGAGTCAATTCTTCCAGTTCCTTTAGAGCTGCTTCTGGTGTTACTTGTTTAGTTTTCACGAGATGTTCAATCATCTTGTCTGCAAGAACGCTGTTACGCAATATAGTATCAATTATCATCTTTGCATTTGCATCTGCTTTTCTTCGATAATCTTTTACCCACAATCCATCACCATATTTCTCGACGGGATAGATCTGATAAATCATATCAACTACTTCTCCAGTTACAACCTCAACTTGGACTTCAAGTTCTATCTGCTTGTATCCTCGATCATCTGGATCAGGTGTGCTTTCTTCCTTCCAGCGATATGTCGCATAAACTCTATCGGCAAATTGATCCATGACAAAAATTTTCTTAAAACCAGTAACAATGGAATCGATTTCATACTTGTCTTCTAGTTTAACGGGTAAACGATAAAGTCCTAGTTTGTAGCTATGTAGAGGATAGATTCCTCGTTTCGAAGTCCCAGACTGAACTGTATAGACCTTGTCTTTTAGAAGTAGGGACATGTTTGATATTATTGAAAAAGTCTTTAAAAACCCTTCCTAGTAATCGGGGCAAGTTTCTTCACGGATCTTGCGGTATCGTTCTTCCATTTCTTTTGCACGGACTAACACATTCTCAAAAGAATACTTGTCTTTAGGAAAGAACCATCGGATTCCTACTTTGTGGCCAATTCCATCCATGTCATAGATCATGCCTTTTTCCGATTCTACATTATATTTTTCATCAATTGACCTTTCTTGTGCTGTAAGACCCCTCTTGGTTTTGTCTTCTAAGATAAGATCGCTTTTGCCATCCCTAATTGCGTAGAATATGCCCTTTTGTAATACAGGAAATTCCTGTTCAGACTCATTTTTCGATTGGGTTTCCAATCATATTACCCCATTCAGTCCAGGAACCATCATAGTTTCTAACTTGAGGATAACCTAGCAAGTATTTTAGGACAAACCAGCTGTGAGAAGATCTTTCACCGATTCTGCAATAGCAAATTACATCTTTATCCGGAGTAACTCCTTTAGGCTCATAATTCTTCTTCAGTTCCTCAACAGTCTTGAATGTTCCATCAAGATCATTTACAGCTGTGGCCCATGGAATATTATTTGCTTTAGGAATATGTCCTCCTCTTTGCGCATGTTCCATTGGGTATTCGGGTGGTGCTGTTATCTCTCCTGAAAATTCTTTAGGAGAACGTACGTCTACTAAAACAGTATCCTTTTTGTCAAGAGATCTTCTAACATCAAACAAATAAGCTCGTATTCCTTCGTTAGGCGGTTGTGCAACATATTTTGTCTTTTGAACCTGTGGTTCTTCCTTTGTATATGGTCTTTTTTCCATTTCCCATTTCTTCCTTCCACCGTTCATTATCTTCACTTTTGAGTGTCCATAATACTTGAATATCCAGAAAACAAAAGCTGCAAACCAATTATTGAAGTCGCCATACAACACTACATCAGAATCCGCAGTGATTCCATTTTTGAACATTAATTCTTCAAATTGAGATTTGCTAATAATATCTCGGGTCACAGGATCGTTAATGTCTCGCTTCCACCAGATGAGACTCGCATTTTGAATGTGTCCCTGCCTGTAGGCATTTTCTGGGTCATAATCAACTTCAACAATCTTGATTGAATTATTTCCTACATTTTTTGCAATGGTCTCAGTATCTGTTAAAACTTCAGGATGTGCGTAATTCATAAGACTTTCAAATTAGTTACAGAAAAGGGTTCTTAATATTTTATGCTCATCATATGCTTTTTAAGCGAAATTAGAATAGTACTTTTGTTTGGAACTTAACAATATAGCAGTTGTAAGCAAGGTTGGTTCAAGAGAAGCAGAGGATGCTGCAAAGAAAGTAGCTAAAAAATTGCTTGGAAAAAAAATCAAAGTTTTCACAGTTTCTCCTGTTGAGGTGGAAGGTGCTAAGAAGGTAAGTGATTTGGAAGACCTCAAGACAGCAAAACTTGATCTAACTATTACTCTTGGTGGCGATGGTACCACTTTACGAACTTTTAGATACTTAGAAAATGAGATTCCAAATTTAGCCATAAATGTTGGAGGCAATCGAGGTATTCTGTCAGAGATAACCCTTCCAGAAATCGATACTGCAATAGAACAAATAATATCAGATAACATATTTCTTGACAAAAGAACTAGAGTGATGGCATCCTGCGCAGGTCAGGAATTTCCTCCTGCTCTCAATGAAATATACATCAATAGACAGAATCTTACCAAAACTTCGCTATTTGAGATAAGATTTCAAAATGATACTGTGACACAAAGAATGGACGGCGTAATAGTTTCTACCCCAAGTGGTTCAACTGGGCACTCGTACTCTTTGGGAGGCCCAATCCTTCATGAAAGTCTAGATGTTCTAATAATAACTCCAGTTGCTCCAGTCAACAAATTGCCTTCGATTGTTGTGCCAGATGAAAAAATTGAGATAATTAGCAATCATGACTCTAACATAATTATGGACGCTCAGGTGATCAAGACTGCCACGGTTGATGAAGTAATAACCATTAGAAAGTACAAAAAACAAGCAGTATTTGTTAGATTAAAGAAAAGAGGTCTAAGACAGATGAGCAAGCTTGGCTTTTAGAATTTTAGATGCTACATCGTTCTATGCAGGTATTCCGTTTTCATCAAACGAAGTAAGTTATACCACTCCTTTAGTTTTTGAAGAAATAAAACATATCAAAAAAAATCAAGGCGCATTAAATGCGTTAATTGAGCTAGATAGACTAAAAATCGTTGAACCAGAAAAAAAATTTGTGCAGATAGCCAAAAGTAAAGCAGAGGAAACAGGCGATTACCAAAGTCTTTCCAAAGGAGATATTTCTGTTATAGCGTTATGCTTACAGTTGAGTGGGGAATTGGTGACGGATGATTTTGCAGTTTCAAATGTAGCAAAACACATGAGTTTGAAAGTGTCGCCTGTTATGACAAAAGGTGCTGAAAAGATAAAATGGGTTTATTTTTGTCCTGCTTGCAGAACAAGTTTTTCTAAGGAATCCATTTGTCCAATATGCGGAAACAAATTGATGCGTAAATCAGCCAAGAGGAAGTCTTCTTCCGATCCAGTCAGCCAATGAACCGTCGTAGAGTCGGACATTCTCATACCCAGCAATCTTAAGCTGAGCAAATACATTTGCTGCCCTATGCCCTAGTGCACAATAGCAAACTAGCTCTTTATCTTTTGGAATTTTTTGCTCCTCAAATATCCTTACTAATTCGTCCCTCTCTTTGAAAAGAGAGCCCTTGTCACCCACCCCATCTGTAAAAGGGAAAAGAGTAGAGTTGGGTATTCTGCCAGCCATGTATTCTTGAGGAGATCTTGCATCCATGATATAAGCAGAATCAATTTTCTTTTGAAGTTCCTCTGCTTCTATTCGAAGTGATGAATCTATTTTTGGTATAAAAGTAACAGGATTTGGTTTATGGATTTCTTTTGTAATTGGTAGACCTTTTTGATGCCAGCTCCTAATACCAATGTCGAGAATCTTCGTTTTTTTATGTCCAAAGTACAAAAATGTCCATGCGATTCTAGCAGCAGATGGATCCATATAATCTCCATATATCACAACAGTCTTTGTATCATCGACTCCAAGAAACCCAAACAAGGATGCCGCACTGTCAGGTTCCAAAACAAGATTTGCCCCAGAATCAGTTACTTTTACCACTTTTTCGACTCCAAGCGGTTGAGAATTTGGAATATGCGCATAAGAGTAGGCTACACTTCCTCTTGAATCTAAGATAACCAGATCGGAATCGTTGTAGTGTTCTGCGAGCCAAGTATGTGATATTATCATTTTAGTTTTTCAACTCAGCGAGCAGTATTTTATTGTATGTCAAACATCGTGTAAAGTTTTCTGACTAGTTTTCTTATCTCTTTTGTTATCTGCATCAAGCAGTTTTCGTATCTTTTGTGCGCGCGATTCTCCCATTCCCTCAATTTTTGAGAGTTCTACAACTGTTGCATTAAGAGAATTTCCTGGTGAACCAAATTTTTCTAACATTCTTGATGCTAGTTTTTCTCCTACTCCGGGCAAGCTGCATAAGACTGACAATTGCTGACGATTTACATCTCCTGATTTTCTTATCTTTTTTAGAAATGGACCACTTGTTTTTCCTTGTCTTGCACACATGGCAACAAGTAACTTTGCTGTATTTGACGCATTTGGTGTTGGTACAACAGGTATCTTGAAATCTAGAACTATGGTAGAAACTGCACCATAAAAAACTAGTGGATTTTCAGTAATTTGTGCAATCTCATCCAGATTTCCCTCTATAATTATAGCAGGATGTTCAAAATGTTCTCGCAATCTGCTGCATTGATCAAATAGACGTCCATCAAAAACTGACGAAATAAAATCATGTACACTTTTTCTTTCAATCACAGTTTCAGAGGCAACGATGTAGTCGCCTACTGGAAGATTTTTCATCTCAACTTTTACCCCGATTTCTTTTAAAAGATCAGGAATGCCACTCTTTTTTTCGCGTTCGTCAATTACCATTCTAAGGTCTTCTATCTTCATAGAATTGCTAAAATTCATACAGTATTTTATTTAGGAGTATCTGTGTTTTGACCTGTTTGAGTTGGAGGTCCTCGTAACATTTCTCGGATCTTTGTTTCAGCCTCTTTGAGGTTTTCTTTCAGTCTAGTTTCTTGCTTTGTCAATACGGTTAAACGAGTATTAGCGAGTTCTTTCTTTTCCTCAAGTTCTAAAACTAGAGAGGTTTTTGTAGATTTGACAAGGATTGAACCTGCTGCCTTGTAAACAGCATCTGTATCGGCTGCCTTTTTTAACGCCTCAAGAGCTCTTTCCGTTTCAAGTTGCTCTGTTTCAAGATGTTGTTTTTGAAGTATTATTGATTGCAGATTTTGTTGTAATTGTTGTAATCTTCCAACTTGTTCTTGCAACCATGGAGGAATTTGTTCTCCCGTAGACATGTTTCTATCAGTAGTTGTTTTGCTTATATTTTTACCGATTCGATAGCATCATTACTTGTTTGGATTAGACGTAGTGTTGAATTCAAATTGGCTCTAAGATGCGAGAGTTCTTGGGCATCAATTAGAATTGTAATATCCTTGTCACAAGATATTTTGGTCCGAGTCGGATTGTCGTCGTAGAATTTGTTATCAGTTTCTAATGACTTGAAAATTGCTTTATTTTTTTTACCGGCAGAAATTTTTATTTTTGCGCTATAGTTTGATGTCATAGGCCAGGCCTGCCACTTTATAACCACACTTTTTGCATGTCCATATTCCTACGGCTTGTCTTCCAAATCTCATTGAACCACATTCTGGACATCTTCTCTTCGCTTTTAATAGTCTGTGTACGGCAGTAAATTTTTTGCGTGGCTTTAACCCATACTTTTGACCTAAACCCTTGAGTGAAGCGCCTTTACTTTTTACCATCTACATCAACTGCTCGAATTTCTTCCTTATTTTTGTTCCCACTGAAAGTGCCATTTCAGAGCATTTCGTAAGCTGTTCTACGGAAAATCCATCATTTCCTCCTTTCTGTAAAGCGCAAATATTTCCTTCCGAATTAGTGGTAATAGTGATTCTTGCATCCATGCAAGCTTCCTCATCTTTGGTTGGGTCAACAACTATGTAGTCACCTATTCTTGCCATGGTAACCGATACTGGAAGAGCCTTAACTGGTGGTTTCGAGGTAACTCCTTCGACTAAAACTGGCTGTTCATCCTTCATTTCATATTTTGGAATAGTAGAAGATAGAACTGCAGCTACTGAAGCATATGAACAAGCGTCAAAAAGATTTCCATCTGCATCAATAACACTACTGTCAATGAAAATTCCTATTACGGATTTATCCTCAACTAAAACAAGTTGATGTAAATCAATCATTTCGGTCTCACGTATACCTCTATCTACAACTCGTGCAAGCTCAATGACGTCTTCTGTCGGGGGTCCCGGCTCCACATATGGGTCTGCAAGTGGAAGAATCTCAGCAGTGCAAATGAGTATTCCTTTGTCTCCCAAGTCAGGAAACGGTTTGTCAGGTTGAATTTTAACACCAGTAATAATTTCAGTATTTCCTAGTTTTACTCTAGCAGAGCCATTTGCTTTTGGAATTACTCCAGTTTCAATTGTTAGTGGTCGTTGTTCGTCAAGCGCTCTCCCGTCTAGTCTTTTTCCTTGTTTGAGTAGGTCTAAGATCCTATCTAGTTTTAATTGATCAAGTATTACCGATTCCAATTTTACTGCACTCCGCCTTCAAAGTATTTTTCGACCAGGGCCTTTCTTTGAACTTCATACACAGTTCTACATCCACCAATAGCGGTTTGCAGACATGTTTTGTATTCTTCTGGTGTTAAGATTCCATCAAGTTGCATTAGAGTAACTTTTCCTACATTTGGCATTATTGCTACCGGCATATCGGCTTGACCTTCTTGATCTTCTTCATTATTGACATCTAAGACAATTCTGTCGGCTACTTTGCCTGCAGCACAAGCGGACACTAGATCTCTCATTGGTATACCTGCATCCACCAAGGCTACTGCTGCGGCATCAAGAGCGGCACATCTAGAACCTCCATCAGCTTGAAGAACTTCCACAAAGACATCGACTACAGTTCTTGGAAAATCTTTCAAGATTAAAGCAGGTAGAAGTGCTTCTTTTAGAACTTTGGAGATTTCAATTTCTCGTCTAGAGGGAGCTGGATTTTTTCTTTCAGTTACAGAAAATGGCGACATGTGATATCTGCATCGCAGAATTCCAGTATCTTGATTTGCCATGTGTTTTGGATGTACATCTCTTGGTCCAAAGACACCGGCAAGAATCTTGTTTTTGCCAAATTCAATATACGCTGAACCATCTGCGTTCTTTAAAACTCCGACTTTGATTGAAATATTCCTTAACTGGTCTACTCTTCTACCATCGCATCTAATTCCATCTTCAGTCATTAATTGTGTCATTATTTTCACCTTCTGGTACTCCTAGCATAGATTTGACTCTTTCAGTCAAGTTAGGTGTATGCGCTAGGGCATCCACCATTTTTACTGCTTCAATCGCCTTTAATAATCCCTCGGAATTGTCACATGATACCACAACCCATCCATTCTGTCCTATTGTTATCATTGCTCTTGTTGCCATTTCTATTGTTTGGATCATAGAACCTCGTTTTCCAATTAATCGTGGTACTTTGCTTGGTGCGATTTCAACTAGTTCGCCAGATTCGATCTTACCAAGGTCTCGGTCTTGAACTGTTAGAAGCGGATCTCTGGATCTATCAAAATTTGCAACTCTAGCAGCCACCAAGTCTCCAATGTTCAGCCTTTGTTTTAGCTCATCTTTGGTAGGAGAATAATCTCTACCAAAAACATCTTGGGCAGGTAAAAAGCCTATAAAACAAGAATTGATGTCAAATTCCCACGATAGTGGTGAAGTACCAATTACTTTTCCGATTACCAAATCGTTTGTTTTTGGTACGTATACCCCTGTTAACGGAATAACTCTTACAGCATTTTCAAAAATTTCGGATATTCCTACACAAGTTGAAATTATTCTATCACCTTCTTGGTAGACGTTTTGTTCTGGTCTTAATGGTCCAGTTGCTATAATATCACCAGGAATAACATATCTTCTTTTTACGTCCATCATTTCGAAACCTCAACAGAAGCTGTACCTTTTGTTACTGAGCCCAACCTATCAATCACATTTGCCCTTGCCGCAGCCGGTATATCTAGTATTACTTTGAGAGAACCATTTGATTGCCAATCTTCCTTCTTTAAGGAACCAAATGACTTTAACACAGAATAAGACTGGGCTGCAAATTGTGCAGGTACGAGAATTTCAAGTAACATATTTTCGGATTTTAGTGGAATGATGGGTCGAAGTTGTTCAACTATTTCTTTGGTTTGTTCGTCAACACTTCTGAATGGATCTATTGAGATCCTAGCGTCATCCATTGCTTGTTCTATTCTTAGTGGTGGATGTGGCAAATGAGATCTTGGGTCAACAAAAGTTTTTGCGATAAAGTCTACAATTTGTTTACGTTTCTCTGAAACCATTTTTCGTCGTTGATCGGTGGTCAGATTCAAGTCTCCCTTTTGAAGGATGATTGTTGCAATAGAAGTCGTATCGGTGGTTTTGAATGCTTTCATCAGCTTCTCTGTAGAGGCCCTTGTTCCTTTGTTGGAATCTGAATAAACCTCATCGGAAACCAAAACTCCTGAAATGTCCTTCCTTTTTCCAAGTTTAAATTCAAGTGCAGGATCCGGCTTGACAATAATTTCGAACTTTTCCCCTTCTACAGCAAATCTTACAACTGAAACCTTATCCATGACTGAGAGGTACTCATTCTTGGTATTTATCTATACAGAAAAACTCGCTAGATTTTTATTTGGAATTTCAACCTTCACCCGTAAGATTTGACTTCTTTTGAGATAGTTGAAGAGAATGGAAATAGAATTGTTGTTAAACTGAAGGGAATACCTCTTCAATATGCGAACGCACTTAGAAGGATTTGTCTTTCTGGAGTACCTACATTTGCAATTGATGATGTTGTTATAATTGAAAATTCATCCGTATTAGCCGATGAAGGTGTAGCACATAGACTTGCTATGATGCCATTGAAAACAGATTTGACTAGATTTGTCGAGCCCTCTGCATGTGATTGCCACAGTGAGTTAGGTTGTAGCCGTTGTAGAGTTTTGTTAATGCTAGATTCTGGTAGTTCCGATACCACCCGCACTGTTACATCACAAGATCTTAGTTCCGAGGACGAGGTAGTCAAACCAGTAAATCCTAATATTCCAATTGTAGCTTTGGCACCGGGTCAAAAGCTAAAAGTTGAAGCCTATGCCAGACTTGGACGTGGTAGTGAACATGCAAAGTGGAACTCTGCAACCGTTTCAGTCCTAACCCAAGGCAGCAATGCCGATGAACATATTCTGACTGTAGAAACAGTAGGAAGTCTTACTGCACGCGAAGTCGTTAAAAATGCAGTTGAAGAATTAGAGAAAAGACTAGGCGAGTTCCATCAGACTATTGCAGCACTTAGTTGAAGCATATATTATATTTGGGTAAAAATTGGCATAATTACACATGACTAATCAGGTTGTTATTCAAATGGCAAAGGAGCTTCAATTAGCTTCAAAGAAGAATAAGGCGCCCATTTGGTCCAAACTTGCAGAGATGGCATTGAAGCCATCCAGAGCAAGGAGAGTGCTCAATTTAGGTCAGATTGACAAGTTTGTTAGTGACAACGACATAGTCATAGTACCCGGAAAAGTTTTAGGCACTGGAAATGTTTCTCACAAGATAACATTGTGCTCATTTTCAATTTCAACAAGTGGGGCAAAGAAGGTCATCCAGTCAGGCGGAAAGATCTTGAACTTTGCGCAGTTGATTAAGAACAATCCTACAGGTAAAGGAGTGAAAATAATTGGTTAAACAAGAACAAGCGCAGGTTAAAGAAGAATCTAAAACCCAACAAAATGTAATTGTAGACGGGACAAACCAGATTGCTGGAAGATTATGTTCACATGTTGCCAAGTTGTTGATAAATGGCTCGAGAGTTTCTATTGTAAATTCTGAGAATATCATGTTTAGTGGAAGTAAGGAAATGGTAATTGCAGAGTATCAAAAATTTCTTGAGATAGCTAGTATTACAAATCCCAAGTTTGGACCATTTCACCCCCGCAGACCTGATACCATGATCACAAAAATGGTACGCGGGATGTTGCCAAAGAACAAGTCTTCTGGCCAGACAGCGTTCAAAAGATTACGAGCCTATTTGGGCGTTCCAAATGAATTAAAATCAAAAAAGACTATACAGTTTGAAGATGCAAAAATTAGAAAGCCTGCTCCATACTATACAACTTTTGGAGACCTAGGCAGAACAGTAGGGTGGCATGAATAATGGCAAAACTTGAAAGCTATTACGCATCAAGAAAGACTGCACGTGCACATGCATTTATCACAAAAGGAGTAGGCAAGGTAAGAATTAACAATGTACCAGTAGAAATGATTCAACAAGAGATTGCAAGAGAAGTAATTCTTGCCCCTCTTGAAGTCACAGGAGACCTCCGAAACAAGGTTGATCTTTCAGTGAAGGTTCGGGGCGGAGGATATATGGGTCAATCATATGCAAGCGCTGTTGCGATATCAAGAGCTCTTACGGGATGGACAAAGACTAGAAAGGAGCCAAAAGAACATCCATTTACAAGAACGGTTCGAGAGGATTTGAAGAAGAGATTATCAGAATACGATAAGCATTTACTTAGTGGTGACGACAGGAGAAAAGAGCCAAAGAAATTTGGTGGACCTGGCGCCAGAAGAAGAAAGCAGAAATCCTACAGATAGATTTGAAAGCCGTTGTTCTAGCCGGTGGGCGTGGAACACGTGGAAGGCCATTCACAGATTTTATTCCAAAAGCAATGATACCAATCCACGGCAAGCCCCTAATTGCCCATACAGTCAAACATCTTTCTTCATTCAAAATTATTGATGAGATAGTCATCCTTGCCGACTTTAATGGCTTAGGTAAACAAATTGAGAAATATTTTGAAAATCACACGGAATTAAAAAAACCTTTACGATTTGTTCAGGATTCTCAAAGTGGGACAGGCGGAGATCTTTTACATCTGGAGAAAACATTGAAAGGAGAAGATGAATTTTTACTTTGGTTTGTAGATAACCTAACCTCGCTTGACATCAGAAACATGCAACAATTTCACAGGCAAAAAAACACTTTGGCTACAATAGCTACTAGAAAGTATAGGAAAGAAGAAACGGGTTATGCTATAGTAAAAAATGGAGTTGTGGTTGAATTCAAGGAAAAACCAATAATAAAATTAGATATGGCAGAGTGTCTTGGAATCTACATATTAGATTCAAAAATATTAAAGATCGTAAAATCGAAAAAGAACAAAAGAGGATTAAATCTCTCATATGATATTCTCCAACCCTTATCAAAAAAAGGTAAAATTGGCGCTTATGATATTGGCAAGCAACCATGGATTGATGTGGATTCACCAAGTAGGGTAGAACGTGAAAAAGACTTGGTAAATTCAATAATCAAGAAACTCTAGGATTATATTTTTGATGCACAGTTTCATACTTTGAAATTTTATCATCACACTTTAAGGTAATTGCAATATCATCAAGACCCTCAAGAAGAATTTTCTTCCAGTGAAATTCGATTTGGAACGGTATGGTAGCATCATTATTTTTTATTATTTGATTTTCCAAGTCTATTTCAATTTCAGAACCACTTTCAAATAATTTCTGCAACGTAGGTTCGTCGACCTTTATTGGCAATATTCCATTTTTGAAACAGTTGTTATAGAAAATATCAGCAAACGATGTGGAGATCACTACTCGGAACCCAAAATCTAGCAACGCCCATGCAGCATGTTCCCTGCTTGAACCACATCCAAAATTATTGCGAGTTAACAATATTGTTGAGCCTTTATACTTGGAATCATTTAGGACAAAATCCTTACGTGGTGTTCCATCTTTTTCATATCTCCAATCATAGAAAAGGTATTGACCAAAGCCAGTTTTTTGAGTTAGTTTTAAAAATTGTTTTGGAATGATTTGATCAGTATCTACATTAACCTTGTCGAGCGGAGTTGCAATACTGTGTATTTTTCTAAATGGTTCCATCTTAGTTCAAATCCAGTTCACGCACATCTATGAAATGACCTTCTATTGCTGCTGCAGCAGCCATGACAGGACTAACGAGATGAGTTCTACCTCCTGCACCTTGTCTTCCCTCAAAATTTCTATTAGAAGTACTTGCACATCTCTCACCTGCAGATAAAATATCAGGATTCATTCCAAGGCACATACTGCATCCGGATTCTCTCCATTCAAATCCAGCGTCTTTGAAGATCTTGTCAAGCCCCAATTTCTCAGCTTGTTTCTTTACATGTTGTGATCCCGGCACTATCATCGCTCGAATTTTTGATGAGATTTTTCTTCCTTTGACAACTCTTGCAGCTTCAGTCAAGTCTTCCAATCTTGAATTAGTACAAGAACCAATGAAGACCCTATTTAGCTCAATTTCTGTAATAGGAGTACCAGGTTGTAGTCCCATGTATTGAAGTGCTTTGTTTGCTGCCTTTACTTCTTCAACATTTCCTTTAGCATAGTCTTCAGGAAATGGAACCTTCCCAGTAACATCAACTGTCATTGCAGGATTTGTTCCCCAACTTACCTGAGGTGCAATATCATCCACATGTATCGTAAAACTTTTGTCAAATCTGGCATTAGCATCAGTTTTCAAGTTTTCTTCCCAGTATTCAACCAGCTTGTCATAGTTATCTGGGAGATATCGTCGTCCACGTAGGTAATCAAATGTCTTTTTGTCAGGAGCTATAAGACCTGCTCTTGCACCTCCTTCAATTGACATATTACATATTGTCATCCTTTGTTCCATACTGAGCTCTGAAATTGCTTCTCCTCGATATTCGAAGGCAGTACCTGTACCTCCAGCAGTACCAATTTGCCGTATTATGGAAAGTATAATGTCTTTAGCTGTTACAGCATGCGGATTCTTTCTTTTACCCTCTACTCGGATCTCAAACGTCTTGGGCTTTTCCATCCAGATGCATTGAGTTGCAAGCACATGCTCGACATCGCTTGTTCCTATTCCAAAAGCCAGAGCCCCAAATGCACCATGGGTTGACGTATGACTATCGCCACAGACTATGGTAGTACCAGGCAAAGTTATTCCAAGCTCTGGACCTATAACATGGACTATTCCTTGGTTGGGACTGTTCATATCAAAAAGCTCAATTCCAAATTCTTTGCAGTTTCGTTCTAGTGCTTTTACCTGCGTTGCTGATGTTTGATCCACAATTGGCAACGATCGGTTGCTTGTAGGGACGTTATGGTCCATTGTTGCAAATGTGAGATCTGGTCGACGTACTGTTCTTTTATTAGTTCGCAAGCCATCAAACGCCTGCGGCGACGTAACTTCGTGGATTAGATGCCTATCTACATACAATAGAGAACGGCCGTTTCCTTCATCAACTACTATATGTGAGTCCCATATTTTTTCAATTAAGGTTTTTGACATCTAATTGCTCATGTTCAGATCGGAGATATAATGGTATAACAAAAATTTTGTCACATGCAGTTAATTTCTATGGTTTGTAATTGAACAGTCCGCCGGCTGCAATTATTTTTCCTATCAACTCTGGAAACGGCTTCATTTTGTAGGTCTTATTTTTTGTCAAGTTTCTAATTTCATTTTTAGACGTCTCTATCTCGAGTTGATCTCCTTCTGAAATGTCCTTGTAAGTATTTTCGTCAACCTCTATTGGTAACAAGAATGCACCATCCACCGCATTTCTATAAAATATTCTAGCAAATGATAATGCGAGAACTGCTTTAATTCCTGAATATGAAAGAGATATGGGAGCGTGTTCTCGAGATGAACCACAGCCAAAGTTTCTGCCAGCAACTATGAAATCCCCTGGTTTTACTTTTTTATGGAAATCTTTGTCAATTCCTTCCATGGCATGTTTTGCAAGCTCGTTGTAATCATGAATCTTGAGATAAGGACCGGGCAATATTACGTCTGTGTCTATATTGTCTCTTTCATATTTTATTACAGAGCCTTTCATTTGAGATCCCTCGGGTCGGTAATTTTTCCTGTTACTGCTGATGCTGCTGCAACAAGCGGTGAGGCAAGATATGTTTTTGATTCGACATGACCCATCCTACCTGGAAAATTTCTGTTTGTAGTACTGATACACACTTCATCTTTTGCCAAAACTCCCATATGCGCTCCACAACAAGCTCCGCATGTTGGAGGACCAACCATTACTCCTGCATCCATAAAAATTTTCACTAATCCCTCATCCATCGCTTTTCTGAAGATGGATATTGCAGCTGGAAGAACTTCGGTTCTTATTTTTACAGTTCTTCCTTTGAGAATTTTTGCCACAGCCCTCAAATCATCAAGTTTTGCCCCAGTACATGATCCTATGTATGCCTTGTCAAGAGTGGTGGATGACAATTCGCGTGCAACAGTTATGTTTTCGGGAGAAAAAGGCTTTGCCACAGTTGGCTCAAGTTCAGATGCCTCATACTCATATATTTTTGAATATTGAGCATCAGAGTCACCATGAACTTCATTGTAATTAGTAGCTCCTCGCTGTGCAAGATAGTCTCGTATTTTTTGATCAGGCTCAATTATGCCACTTTTTGCTCCGGCTTCTGTTGTCATATTAGTTAGTGTCAAACGTTCTTCAACAGACATTTCAGATATGCCGCTGCCACCAAACTGCATTGTTTTGTATGCAGCACCATCAGTTCCAATCTCTCCAATTATTTTCAATATCAAATCCTTTGCCATTACATAATCAGGTAGTTTTCCGTTTAGCTTAAAGTATAATGTCTCAGGTACCTTGAACCAGATTTTTCCATTTAATAGAACATATGCTACATCGGTATGACCAAGTCCTGCGGCAAATGCGCCTAGTGCTCCCGTGGTGTTTGTATGTGAATCTCCGCCAACATAGACTTCACCTGGTAAGACCATGGCCTCTTCATGGGATAGGGTATGACAGATTCCATATTGCCCCATGCCATATTTGAAGTGCCTTTTTATGCCATAGTCTTTTGCGAATTGCGTTAACAATACAATATTTTGAGCAGATATTTTATCTGCTGCCGGCACAAAATGATCCTCTGCAACCCATACCTTTTCTGGGCTCCATAATTTTTCAATCTTCATTCCAGTTTTCTTTAGTTTTTCAAATACTGCAATTACACCTGGGCCTGATACATCGTGTACCATCACTTTATCTACATTAGCAAAAATGACATCGTCTGGTGAAACCACAGTTTTGCCTGATGCTCTTGCTAAAATCTTTTCAGTAATGTTCACAGAATAAAATGCGTTTTTTAGAAATTAAAACGTTTGCAGAAATAAAGCCACCAAACCTTTACATTCTATCAAAAATCATCTTAAAAAAGTGGCATCCATACTTTGGAAATTATCAGCTTTTGTCATATTTGCGTCATTGTTCCAATGTGTCGTTTATGCACAAGAAGAATCCCCACCGCAAACCAGACTTTCAAGTAAAGGATTAGCATACGTAAACCTTTCAACTTCTCCTGCAGACCCTATCACAGGTCAACCTACCATTATTCTCATTCAATTTTTAGATCCTCAAAACAAGCTTCCGCGAGGAGACATTTACTACAGAGTTGTCATAAGCAATTCAACTAGTCCAGTATTTGTGATGCCTGGCGGATCTACAATAGCAGGAAAGGTGGGCATACCATATCAGTTCGACAGTCCAGGAAATTACCAAGTTGAAATTGATCTGAATGACACTGACATTTCAAAATCAAGCTCCGGTTCGCTTGACAAAGCTACCTTTCCACTTTATGTTACTCAAGGAACATCTCAAGTCAATCAAACTTCCTCGAATGCAACCGTTCCGAATAACCCTCAAGAAAGTAGTATTTCAAACAAAGATAATGAACACCTTTTGATTGACGGCATACTTGTAGCAATTGCAATAGGCCTAGTTGCACTAATAATAAGAAATAAAGTAAGATCAAGAAAAAACAAAAGCATCTAGAATGATTGTTCACCTGCAGAAGGCTAAATAGTAATTCCAATTAAGAAATATCATGCCACTTTCAGTATTTCCTATAAAATCTACTCAAAAGATTGCAGTCTTTGATCTTTTTGAAAGTTTAAAGTTAGATCTCGAAACCAATGAAATTAAATTACAGACAGGTGATGTCATCGCGATATCAAGCAAATATGTGGCAAATTCCCAAGGAAGAACAGTAGAATACGATAAAGTGATACCATCTTCTGAAGCTAAAACTATTGCATCAAAGTTTCAAATTAAATCAAAGATCGCAGAGATTATCTTAAGAGAATCAGATGTAATCTTTGGAGGCATTCCAGGATTTGTCATAACATCATCAGATTACATCATGGCTCCAAATGCCGGCATTGACAAATCCAATGCAAAAAAAGGTTCAGTGATTTTGTATCCTACTGATCCCTATATTATAGCAGAGCAGCTCAGACGCAAGTTTCTTCTAACATTCATGAAACACCTCGGAATTATCATTATAGATAGCAGATTGATGCCAGCCAGAGTTGGAACGGTAGGTGTCGCAATTGCATGTGCTGGAATTGAACCACTTTCAGATCTAAGGGGTCAGAAAGATTTGTACGGAAATCCACTCAAAGTCACATTGCAGGCAGTTGCAGATAACCTGGCATCCATTGCGAATCTCAAGATGGGGGAAGGATCCGAAGCCATTCCTGCCTCACTTGTAAGAGATTCAGGAGTCAAGCTCACAGAGAGAAAGATTCAAGCAAATGAGATGGCCATCTCTTATGATCAGTGTGTATATGTTCGTGGACTAAGAACGGGAATCTGATGCAACTATAGTTTTAATAGAGGAAAATTTGACGGCAGACTATGGTAGAATTTCTTACTAGATACCCAAAGACTGTATCCCTACTTGATGGAATGAAGGAAATGGTCAAGGTGGATACAAACGGTGTAGAGCAACTCACCATTGTAGTAAAAAAGAGCGTGGATGAACTGCTAAAGATCTTTGCACATGAGGGTTTCACGCACGTCAAGTTTGAGCACAAGCAAACTACACAGATAGGACATGGTCTATCATTAAAACTGAAAAAACCTTGGGAGATGCATGTGAGACTTCTTGAAATGAAGAAGGGTTTGGTAGCAATACATGCAGAGGTTGAGGTTTCACGGGACTATTTACAACACCTATTTTGCCAGCGTACGCCAGTACTATACGAAATTGAGGTCTTACTCAAGAAGCATCAAATCGAATACAACATCTGGAGTGAAAGAATACGCAAGTATGTCAAGACAGTAATTGATAATTACAGAGTTCAGCTCAAAACTCCAAGTTTTCCGGTTTTGGCTTGGAAACCAATGGTGTTTTTCATAGGAGCTACAGGCGTCCTATATTTATTCAAATATCTCCTGACTATCTAGCTAAAAATAACACATTATTATCCAATTCTTAAATCAATGTTCTTCCAATATACTATATGGCAATGTCGTGGAAGGACAATGGCCATACACTAGATGTACAAGACCTAGAATACCTCAGCAAAATTGATTGGTTATGGAATCATCTTTCTCTATCCCAAAAGGCCAAGGTGGGATCTTCTGTAACTAGTAATAGATTAAGGCAAGAGAATAGCAGCCATTGTATCATTGGAGAAGCCATTAGATCTGCCAAGACAATAGAGACGATTTACCACGAAAATGTTCTCTTAGATGTGTTTACGTGTTTTGTCAAGACAATATTTTATGACGGACCAAGCTATAACTATTTGCTAGATAGAAAGGTAATGAAAGAAGAGAGGGAGATTCTGAACGATGTCTACTATGCAAAAATAGGAAATAAAGAACATCAATACAAGCGGGCAAATGAATTGGTCAGGCTATACGTATTCTGTCGCTTACTTCCGCGATAGATGTTCTTTATGAATAAAAAGGGTTAAACCATCTCTTTCAAATTGAATTGAACCTTTAATTAGAATTTTTTAGAATCATAAATAGTTGAATACTTCCAAACTACCACTATCACTAAGATTCTATGGTATATCTCCATGGGAATTAGAAGTACTATATAGTACTCTTCATAGCCTCTTTCAAGTTGAAGAGGACAGACAAGAGCAACCGGATGATGACTTCAGCACACTAATTGACATTGTTTTTCCTCTTGCATTCAATGATGCTTTTTTCAAATGGTTTGGAAGAGCAAGATGGGACAAGACTAAATCAATTCTCAAAGAATTCAAGAGAAGACGAGGGGGAGGAAAATTACTTCGACTTTATATCAAGTTCATTGGAAAACCAAGTATAAAGTTCATGTTAGATATTGATGATCGAAGTTTGTTTGATTCCGCAATTGAGAAAATGGATTTTGTTTTAGAACTACTTCCATATCATCTTGATCCACAGAAGATTCCTAAAAATATCTCTGAAGTAGTTTACCATTTTGACGATAGAACTCAGAGGTGGAATATTGATTATGGTACTCCCGAGAATGAAATATAGAATATTTGCAATAACTGATGAAATATTATTTGATTTCTTTTTCTAAAGGTTCAAGCATAGAATTTAGTTCACGATATTTTTTTTCTATAAAATCAAGTGATTCTTCAAGTTTCTTTGATTTTCCGTATTTGTATCGGATAAGTTCTCTATGTCTCCAAAAGTTTTTGCCTTCACCTACTGACATGGTGCTAAAGTAATCTGGTCCTTTCAGGTTGTCAGGCAATTTTATGTTATAAGGAAAGAGAAATTCTGCCATAAACCATTCATCTCCATCTGGATAATCAGAACCGGTGTCAATATCAAAGAAAAGATGTAGCAGATTTGTCTGCATTAACCCGTCATCTCTTATAGTTGGATGTTTAATGTTTGATTTCTTAAAATCAAGATTCAAAAGACTTGGTTCAAAGTATATCTTGATTATTGATTTACGAAATATTTTATTAACTTCCTCTAAATTCAATGTAGAATTATTCTTCTGTGCATCATGCTAATAACTTATATCATTACTGTCTTGAGATTAACTTGACTATGCCAACATCTGGCTATTGAGGAACTTCTCAGCCTTACGGCATTAAACTTCAAGTGAGTCTAAAATTTTTGAGATATCTGTTATAGGTTTACCATCAGATGTAATTTCTTGATATGCTGGAGGATTTTCAAGATAATTTGGAATCCTATCAGCTATTCTTTCATCATATGTAGCAATTATTTCATTTTTATAAAATATTCCAGTTGGTATTTTGTCATCCCATTCATTTGATTTTATTAAAGCCTGTGTTAGCTTTGCGTTTTCCTCTTCTTGTGAATCAATATGTACAACAGGATCATAACTCGTGTCTTCCAGCTTGTAAATCCTAGGACGAGGTTTCTTTGTAATCTCATCAATATGGTCCATACCAGCAAACCAATCTCTTGTGTTAATGTCATTATAGGTAGGACAAGGTTGCAGGACATCTAGAAAGGAAAGTCCCTTGTGCTTTACTGCGGCAATGATGAGATCTTTTAGTTGTCTTACATCATATGCATATCCTCTTGCAACAAATGTAAAACCACTCGCTAGTGCCAAAGCGATGGGGTTCACGGATTGATTTACGTTTGGTTCAGGAAGCGATTTTGTTTTCAACCCAAGCTTCAGTGTAGGAGAAGCCTGCCCTTTTGTGAGACCATACACTGCATTATTGAATATTAGATAGGTCATGTCCACATTTCTTCTTCCTGCCGCCACAAAATGGCCAGCTCCAATACCAAGGCCATCTCCATCACCGCCTACTGCAACTATCGTCATCTCAGGATTTGCAAGTTTTGCACCCTGTGCAAATGTTAGTACCCTTCCATGCAATGTATGAACACCATAGACATTAACATAATGAGATGTCTTGCCAGAACAGCCTATTCCTGAAAATAGCGCAGCCTTGTGACGCGGAATAGCCATTTCTGCTAGTGCCATCTGAATAGCATTTACAATTCCAAAATCACCACAACCTGGACACCAGTCATTGTGCACTTCAGTTTTGTAATCTGATAGATTAGACGCCATATGATAACACCTGTCTTTTTTCAGCTTTGCCTTCGATGATTTTTTTTATAGAGTTGTATAATTCTGAACAAGTCATAGCCCTTCCAGTGTACTTGACAATATAATAATCAACTTTACGATCTAGATTTTCGTTTAATATTTTTCCAAGTTGTCCAGAATAGTTTGCTTCAACATCAATGATGGTTTTTACGCCTTGAAGTAGAGATTTTACATAATTAGTAGGAAATGGCTGTAATAGTTTTAGTTGTACGAATCCAATATGATAGTTATCCTTTTTCAACATTTCAATTGCATCTAGAATTGGGCCTTTAGTAGAACCCCAGCTTACGATACAGAAATCAGATATTCCATGATTTACTGCTTGTTCTTCTTTTGGGATGGTATTCAAGGCAACCTCAAGTTTTTTTGCTCGTTTATCCATCTTGTATATTCTGTTTACTGGATCCTCTGAGATGTGACCCTCCTCATCACTTTCATCTCCCGTATTCCAGAATATGCCATTCTCAAGCCCTAGTCTTGACCGTGGTGATATCCCGTCTTGAGATGGGGTAAAGCGCTTGTAATTTTTGTCATTTATCTTTTCTAAAAGTTTGCCACGCTCAATTGTGATTCTTTTTGGATCAAATCTTTTAACAGTCTCTACGGTGCTTGCGATAAATTTATCCATCATGTGAATTACTGGCATTTGAAATGTTTCTGCATAATTGAAGCATTTCACAGTATCGTAAAATCCTTCTTCAATGTCTCCTGAAGCATAAACAATTTTTGGAAAGTCTCCATGTCCTGCATGTATTGCAAAAAGTAGATCATCTTGTCCATGTCTAGTAGGCAGTCCAGTCGATGGACCGCTTCTTTGATAAAGTGTGACAACAATTGGTACTTCGTTTATTCCAGCCCAGCCAAGTGCTTCAGCCATTAGAGAAAATCCTGGACCTGACGTGCTGGTGGCAGCTCTTGTACCTGTTAGAGCGGCACCAATTAGCATCCCTATTGCAGAAATCTCATCCTCAGTTTGAACAATTATTGTAGAGCCTGGCCGATTATTTTCAACATCAAATGTTTCATGCGATTCTAAAAACACACTTTCATCAGAGGCAGGAGTAATTGGATAGTATGACTGGAATCGGCATCCTGCCACCATCTTCCCAAGACCTGTCGATTCGAATCCCTGCACAAGAATTGTGTCAGGATTTTTCGGAATTGGAGATAATTGGTATTTGAATTTTTGATACTTGGCGGTTGCAAAATTATACGCATAGTTTGCTGCATGTTTGTTCATTTCTGCAATCTTGGGCTTGCTTGAAAAAACGTCTTCTACTGATCGTAATAGAGGGTCTGGAGGCAATCCCAATAGGCCAATCGATACAGAAACTGAGAGAACGTTTAACATTCGAAACATTCCTCGAATTGCGGGGTTTTTCGTCTCATCTGCTAATGTAGAAAGTATTGTCTTAAATGAAATAGGGTAAAGAGTAACTCCTCTTTCCTTTGCATCTTCCAATATACCTTTTACAGTAAATGGCTTATTTTTTGATGAGAGATATTTTTCTACCCTATCCTTGAATGGCTTATCAAGAGTTGGCACTTCATCAGTCTTTATCTGTTCAAGATCAGATTCGTATACAATTGCCCCGTCATCGTATACATCATCGGCGTGTCTGAATAGAGTTTCTGCGTCAAAGGCTGCAAGCATTGTTATTCCAGTTACATTAGAGCGAATTTGTTTGTCAGAGACTCTTACTCCAAAATAGCTATGCTCTCCCTTGATGTTTGAATAATATTCTCTTTTTCCAAAGATTTGCAATCCACAACCGGCACAAGCTCCTGCAAATATGTTAGCGGCGGATTCAACCCCTCCTCCCTGGGGACCGCCTATAACCCACGTTAGATCTATTGAAGTCACATTGAACCTAGACTTTCATCAAATATTAATAATGCTATGATTCTTGTTTTCGAATTTAGCCGCCAGTAGCTGCATCAAACAGAGCACATTCACACTTGTCTCTTTCACCACAAAATGGACACACACAAACACATTTTTCAATGGGATTTCTGCATTGAACACAAACAGCGAATTCTTCTTTGTGTTTCAATTTGATATAATTATACAGAGTTATTATAAATGAGTTATCATAATGAGTTTTGAGTGCTCTTCTCAATGAAAATTTTGCTTACACGACGTTTACATGACTTTGCAATAAAAGAGTTAAAGCGAAAATATCAAGTAGAGATTCATACTGGCAGGATACCCATCCCAAAAGATTTGCTCATATCCAAAATAAAAGACAAGGATGGATTGATTTGCTATCCCTATGACAAGGTTGACAAAGATGTAATAAATGCAGGAATCAAACTCAAGGCCATTTCCACCTTTAGTGTGGGATATGATCATATTGATGTCAGGGCTGCATCTCAAAAAGGAGTTGTTGTAAGCTATACTCCTGAGGTGCTTACAAAGGCTACAGCAGATCTTACCCTTGCTCTCATGTTGGATTTATTCCGTAGAGTGAGAGAAGGCGATAACATGATTCGGAAAGGAAAGTGGAAGACTATACTTGGGCCGTATGAGTTTCTGGGCTCTGATCTTCATGGAAAGACTTTGGGAATATTTGGTATGGGAAGAATAGGGATGGCGGTAGCAAAGAGAGCCCGTGGATTTGAGATGAAAATTTTGTATCATAATAGAAAGAGAATTTCTCATCAAAAAGAAAAAAATTTGAATGCAAAATATGTCTCATTTGATGAGTTGTTCAGGAGAAGCGATGTTGTAAGTATTCATGCTCCGCATACACCAAAGACACATGAAATAATCAATCTCAAATTGCTAAAAAAAATGAAAAGAACTTCGTTTCTAGTGAATACTGCACGTGGCAAGATAATAAATGAGAAAGACTTGATTATTGCCTTGAAACAAAGAATAATTTCGGGTGCTGCGTTGGATGTCTTCCGTAATGAGCCTATAGACACCTCCAATCCTTTAGCAAGACTAGCAAATGTGGTAATAACTCCACATATTGGAAGTGCAACCGAAGAAACTAGAAGAAAGATGGCAGAAATAACAGTACAAAACCTTGTTCTGTCACTTGCAGGAAAAAAACCAATCTATCAAGTCAAAGTTGAATCAAGTCGTTTGGGTCAACCTTAATGCAACTTGTACCCACTGGTTTGAGTTCGGCAAAATGAATTGAACCTTGGGGAACTTTACCTTCTTTTTGTAGAGATTCTAGTTTATCACCAAACATTTTCTTGTGATTGTCGCATGTCACTCCTACCATGTATTCATCATCTTTTGATTTCACAGAGATAACAAACTCTGGAGGCAGTGGACAATCCTTTCCGTTTTCTCTAACAGAACAACGTTCTGGCATCATGATCTTTTTTGTATCATTTAACAATATTAAGTTTGGTCGGCATGACTATAACGCATTAAAGATTTCTTCAGACTTCATCAGATTGAAGAGTTAGGGCGTAGAAAATTCTGCAAATACAAGCCTTTCATAGGCCATTATCAAAACTGAACTGTACAGAGGCACACAATTAACATTTTTTGATAACTTTGAGAAGCGTAGTGTACATGTATTTTTTTGATGTTACAATATGACAATATTTCAAATGGGAGTTCATTATACTTTATGGCAAGAAATGATTAAGAACAGTGTATTGTACAATAGATCCTCTAAGGATCTAGGGTTTCAAATTTTGGCTTTAGAGGTAGATTAGAAAATGACATCCCAAGACGCAATGGAGAACAGGTTTCATTTATTTTATGAGACATCACCAAATCTTCTTTGTACTCTTGACGATAAAGGAATCATCATGGATGTAAATCAAAGAACATTGGAATATTTCGGATATTCAAAAAAAGAATTGATAGGAAGATCATGTTTTGATTTTATTGCATCTAATTACAAAAAAACCGCAATGGAAGGATTCAACGAGATGAAAGTAAAGGAAATAGGACCTCCAATTGAACTCTTGTTAATAAGAAAAGATAAAACCACATTTTACAGCTTGTGCAGGGGTGCCGCCTTACGTGACAAAAGAAAAAATTTTCTTGGCTACATCATTACAATACAAGATATCTCTCAAATCAAAGAAGTGCTGAGGAAGGAAGAAGAAAATAGGAAGAATTTGGAGATTCAATATGATGAGCTTAGAAAAATACATGAAACTTTTGTCATAACTGAAAAAAAATATCGTGATCTTTACGAGAATTCTCCAGATCTTTTGCGCTCGATAAATAGTGACGGAATAATAATTGACTGCAACAAATCATATGCAAAAAGCTTGGATTATACAAAAAAAGAGATCATAGGAAAATCTATTTTTGAACATACTGCTGAAAGAAGTCGCGAAGAGTTAAGAGAAGGAATAGAAGAATGGCAAAAAACTGGAAAGATTTCGAATAAGGAGATATGGCTTCAAAGAAAAGGCGGTTCCATATTTCCTACGCTTCTTAGTGGTACTAATCTTTATGACGAAAACGAAAACATAGTTGGAAGAACTGTATCATTAAGGGACATCTCTGAACTTTATCTCGTAAGACAGGAAGTAGAAAGATCACATGAGAAGATCCGGAAACAGTTTGAAGAACTAAAAAGACTGGACCAAAAAAAAGATGAATTTCTTGCAATGATAACTCATGAGCTTAAAACACCACTTGTGCCAATCAAGGGATACATCGAACTTTTACTTTCTGAGAAATTCGGTCCTCTTACACAAATGCAAAAAGAGAAAATATCAATAATTAAACATAGTACAGATGTAATGTTAAAGCTTGTATCAGACCTATTGGATGTACAAAAAATTGAACTTGGAGAACTAAGACTAGAAAAAAAGCGACATGATCTTGTTTCTATAATTCAAGAAACAATAAGATCAATCATGCAAGTAGCAGAACAACGAAGAATTGAAATGATCTCGGAATTAGACTCGCAGGCTGTACCATGCCTTTGTGATAAGATAAGGATAGAACAAGTTCTTGCTAATTTAATTAATAATGCCATGAATTTTTGTCCTAAAAATGGTGGGAGGATAATGATAAAGCTGAGCAAAAAACAAGAAGCTAATATAATAATAGAAGACAACGGTGTTGGCATATCCAAAAATAATCTTAACAAAATTTTTGTAAAGTTTTATCAAGTGGATACATCATCTACCAGAGAGCATACTGGGACTGGATTAGGGCTTGCGATTTGCAAAGGAATTATTGAAAACCACGGAGGAAAGATCTGGGCAGAATCTGAGGGTATTGGAAAAGGCTGTAAGATAAATATCTCCTTACCTCTGGCATAATATCAGATTCTTATTTCACTTGCATTTGAACAGTACTTAAAACCAAGATTTGTGAATGTTAGCTTTGATTTTGTTCTTGAGCTCATCAGTTATTTCTTCAGGTTTCATACCATGGTCCTTTGTTGCATGAGCAGCACATTGTGAAAGGATTTCCTCTTCGGTCTTTCCTTTTGCGGTAAAACCACACTTGAAACCTACGTCTTTGCATTTGAATTTTAGCATGAATATATTTCTGTGATGTACCGTATAAGGCTATTCAATTGAATTTTTTGATAGAGGATCATGATTTAATTTATTGCGGTTCAGAGATTCGAACTAAATTAAGGCGCCGGGAGAGAGATTTGAACTCTCGAACCCTTGCGAGTACGCGCTTTATGGTTTTCATTTCCAGGCGCGCGCCCTACCAGGCTAGGCGACCCCGGCATTAATTCGCCCTGTCAATCTCGATGTAAAAATTGACCATATATTACGTTAATTGAGGCTCTAGATGATTTGAAAATTTACTGGAAGATGTTTATTGTAACTGATCTTGTTAATACATTTCCCGCATCTTGTGATGTGTTTGATTCAATTTTGTACCTTCCTTCAAAGATTTTGCCACCATCAGTCTTTGTTTGATTCCAAACAAACATCTTTTCTTCGTGAGGAGATAAGGTAGACGGGATTTTGTCAGAGGGAGGTGAGTAAATTATGGTTCCGTCAAGCCCTCTAATCTTTAATCCAAAGGAAGAATCAGAAAAGATCAAGTTAGTTGTTCCTGAATTGACTATCCGTATATGTACAGGCTCGCCCAAGCGATAGTTAATTTTTTCTGGTATTACTGAAAGTGATGGCCCATTTTGGTAAACTAGTGTTGGTGTCTGATTTGCTATTTGAAATAAATAAGCCCCAAGCGCACCAGCGCCCATTACTCCTACAACAAAACAAATGGTAGCTCCTTTTGGAATCAACTTTCAAAAGGTGAATTTGATTCCTTTTTAATTGTTAACTACTGCCTTTGAACGCCAATTCTTTGGATAGGTGTTAGGCGCCATAATGATTCGTTTTATCTGAAAAGCAAATCCCTTTGTACTTTCAACAATCTCATCTTCTGACATTATAGCTTCTGCAAGAGCTACAATCTCACCTTTTAGTGTATAGATACCTACCAAGTCGCCCTTTTTTAGCCCATGCGAGATCTCAAGGATTCCAGGAATCGCAAGTTGTGCCCCATGACACAAGGCATCCACCGCAGAATCACGTATTACTACTGATTTTATCTCACTGAGACAGTACTCTATTGGCATCAGTATTCTTCGTAGTTTTGATTCATCATTCTTTTCTTTCCATAATGCATATGCATCTACTAGATCATGCATCTTAACAAGATTGGAATCTTCGTTGAACTGGCCCACTCGAGTCCTCCGAAGCTCTATCATCGTAGCTCCAGGTCCTAAAATTTCTCCCATGTCATAGAAAATTTTTCTAATGTATGTTCCCGCTTCACACAAGATACGTGCAAGTAGTAATCTTTCTTTTTGTTCAATGATTTCAATTTCATAGATGGTTCTCACTCTAGTTTGTCTTGATACAGATGATCGTTGCGGAGGCTTTTGGTAAATCTTGCCCGTTAGCAATTTTAGTACCTCATTTAGTTTTTCTTTAGTAGGTAGCGAATGTAATCTTCCAAGTGCATGATATTCTTTCGGTCCAAGCAAGAGAACTATCAATGCCTTGGTTGCCTCCCCAAAACCAATTGGCAGTATTCCTGAAACCTGAGGATCTAATGTGCCGCTATGACCAGCTTTTGGGATGTCAAGAATTTTTTTCACCCATGCCACAGTTTCATGGCTTGTAGGACCATTTGGTTTATCCAGTAAAATGAAACCATAATTGAGTAATTGTTCTATTGATCTTTTGTCATAGTAAGTACCATACGAATCATTTGGTATGTCTTGATCTACGACTCTAAGATTTTCTAGTTGTTTGAGAGTCATAGTGTTTTTTCACTGCCTTTTTTGCAAGTTCGAGTACTTGGTCTGGACCCAATCCATCTGTGTTAATTATTTCGTCAAACACAGATAGATCTTCTCCAAAGTTAAATCCATATAGTTTCTTGTATATCATCTTGTTTTCATCGTATCTTTTTTTTACAATTCCCGCTGCGTCATCATATGAGATCTTGTCTCTTGTTGTCATACGTTTTGCACTGATTTCTTTCGAGCCAGCAAGCCAAATTTTGATTCCGTCATTAACCAACCACGGAAGTGTATAGCTTGTTATGACTACATCCTCCGTTGCAACAATTTTTTTTAGTTTCTCATCAACTAGTTTGTCAAACTCGGAATTACCTTTTCTCATGTTTAAGAATTTCATTCCTGCTTCAGTATCCCAAAAATCATCTCCTTCAGTTTGAAATCCCTTTTCCTTTGCCATATCTTTGAGTACATCTCCTCCACTGAGGTATTTCAAGCCAAATTCCTTTGCAAGACCTATTGCTATTGTAGTCTTTCCAATGGCTGGAGGACCTGATATTATGATTGATTTAGGCAATTTAGTTTATTTCCATTCTATTCTCTGGTATTTGAATAATTACACCACTAAAGAAGAGAAATGCCGACTTAGATGGTATTGTTTGTTCCATTGTAAAATCCCATTGCGCTTACAATTCCTTTTGCTGCCTCGTCAATCTTTCCTTCTGTGTTGAGAACCATCTTTATTGGCGAACCACATAATATTGAACAAGTAGAGAGCATTGCGCTTGTAACATCGAGTTCTTTTTTTATAGCATCAATTGATACAATGTCACGATTTCTCGTGGTGTCTTTCATTCTTCGATTGTAGATCTCCTCAGGTCTTGCAGTAATCATGATAAAGCTGTCAGGCATCAAAATTTCCAACACATTATGCGGTAGGCCTGGATAGAAGCCTTCTTTGGTAGATATGAATGCATGAGTATCTACAATCACGGCTTCATCTGTTATTGCGGCAATCCTTTTTGCTGCCATAGATTGAAGATCTTTTTGTTCTCTTACTGTCAGTTTGCGAAGATCATCTCTGCTTTGAATCCCTTTGGTCTTTTTTGCTTCATCAAACATGACCGTGCCAAATATTGAGACGCTTACGCTGATGTTTTTTTGTTTTAGTATTTCAACAACCTTGGAAACGACAGTGGTCTTTCCAACCCCTGGGATTCCAACGATTATTACTCTCTTACTTTCTGCCAAGCAGAGCACCCAAGGTAGGCATTACTTCTTCTACTCTTTCTCTTACTAGCAGGTTGTAATAGTTAATCAAGATATCAACTGTAAGTAGCATACCTGTACCTGAGCCAAATGTTCCTAGAACATCTGAACATCCAGCTAACAGTCCAAGAATAATAGAACCAATTATTGTAACAGATGGAATATACTTTTGCAAGAGATTTTCGACTGGTTGGTTAGAACGCCTAAAGCCTGGTATCTGCACCTCTGCATCAAGCAGGTTCTTTGCTGCACTTTTTGCAGAAAGACCTCCAAGCTCAATCCATAGCCTGCCAAAGAGAACTACAATACCAACCATGAACAAGATATAGGCAACTGCACGGCCAGGATCTAGAGCAACAATATCAAGACCGCGTGGAGCTGTCACATAGTAAAGTATACCTCCAGTAGGAGTAGAGGGCGAGGTTGGGTCAAACATTCCCAAGAAATTCATAATTGGATTTGCGTTTCTTGGATTAAAGTTAGCCCACATTATTTGACCAATAAACACGGCATTAGCAGTAAGTGCTGATGCCAAGATGACAGGGATGTTTGAGACGTACATTAACTTGATTGGATAAACCGCAGAAAATCCTCTGTATTTTGTAGATACAATAGGAATTTCAACTTTGATTCCTTGAGTATAAACCAGAATTAACAAAACACCTGCAGTGATCAGCAACCCAAAGACACTAGGTATTTGGTTTGCCCTAAACATCAGATTACTAAAGTCGTTATGCAGAAAAGCATAGACAATGTTTGCAAGAACTCCCACTGGCCCTCCGTCTCCTGCAGGAATTGGACTGATAAGAGCCCATACAACCTGTTGTGCCACTCCAGCGGCAATGAACAGACTGATTCCACTTCCTATTCCCCAACCTTTCTGAACAAGTTCGTCAAGCAACATGATAATTACTGATGCACCCACAAGCTGTCCAATTAGAATAACTGCAGCCTCGTGATTTGGAAGTCTTGGTCCATAGACTGCCATGCCATATAACGAAGATTCTGCAATGATTACAATGTAAGTTACAATTTTTGTCGCTGTTTGATAGAGCTCTCTATCCTCCGGCTTTTTGAAATCCAAATGAAATATTTCAGAACCTTTTAAGAGCTGCATCAAGAGTCCAGCCGTTACTATAGGTCCTATACCAAGTTCTACAAGGGTTCCTTGCTGAGAAGCAAAAATTACTCTTGCAAATGCAAGAAAGTCAAATGCTGGGGTTGATGCACCATAAAGTGGTGTCTGACCCATTATCATGTAGATGAAAAGCGCTACACCACACCAGATTAATCTAATATGTAATGGAATTTTTTTCTTCGGTTTAGGTACCTGTGGAATATAGGTTTCTGCCTTTGAGATTATTGTTCTAAGAAAACCCTTCGATGTCTCTTCTTCGCTCATGCTGCTACGAGCACCTCGCCACCAGATTTTTTAATTTTTTCTTCTGCTGCAGCAGAAAATCGTTCCACTTTTACAACATAGGAATTCTTTGTTTGTCCTCCTCCTAACAACTTGTCATAGCCAAGTTCAGAGAGATCTATAACTTTTTTTCCGCCTTCTTGTTTTCCATGTTTTGCATAGATATCGTCTAGATCTCTTACACTTGCCCATTTTCTTACTAGGTTTGGATGTGGCGGGTGAGTAGAATCATGACCAAAGTGATTTGGATCGGTTAAAAGCATCCTGATAAAGTGATGTTTGTGCATACCAGATTTTCCTAGTCCTCCCTTGTGACCACTGGCTCTATGTTGTCCTATTTGTCCCCAGCCGTGGTTTCTTCCTCCCCTGTATTTTCTTGTCTTTCGTAGCCTAGTTGCCATATTACATCATTAACCTCACTTGTGCGAGAAGCTCCTTGTGATTTCCCAATATACCGCCTTCACCGTACATCTTTTTGGTGCTTCGCTTGAATCCGTGTCTTGGCGGAGCAAGAGCAAACCATGGTTTGAGCGGTTTTAATTTTGATAACGCAGTAGAACCTTCTGTCAATGATTTTGCCAAGTCATCTGTAGTTTTGAACCCTAATTTTGCAACATCTTCGGTAGTAACTTTTCTATATCCTGATTTTCTTGCTTTCTTTTCTAAAAGTTCTTTTGCAGTAGGGACATCAATTTCTTGCCAAGACACATAGTGTTTAATCTTGTTTAGCATACCTTTTGTGTTGTCTCGTTCTGGAATTATTGTCGCGCGGAATCTCTTGTCTAGGTGAAGCAGATCCAACGTGGTATTTGCCCAGTGAGGAACATTGATTGTTCCCTTCATTCTGACTACCAAGAAAGCTTTTCCCATTTTACTCAACCTTGACTAAATGTTTGTCTCAAGCAATTCAAAACTGCTCGTGATGTTGAAGTCATTGTATTTGTAGAACCCGTGCTTTTTGTCCACGCATCTTTGAGACCTGCTAATTTCAATAGATTTCTAATATTTCCACCTGCTACAAGTCCAAGACCTCTTGGGCCTGGAATAATTTCTACTGTTACGCTACCGCCCCTTCCTCTGACTTTGAAAGGAACTGAATGATGTTGATCACACTTACACTCCCAGCTTCCACAACCTAGTTTTACCGGACTTACATTAAGATAAGCTTGGCTTGTGGCCTTTTCTATTGCAATTCTCATCTGTTTTGATTTTCCTTGACCTATTCCCAGCCATCCGTTTTCATCACCAGCAGCAACAAGCGCCTTGAATCTAGTGTATTCTCCATTAGTAGTCTGTTTTTGAACAATGCCAACATCAATGACTTCTGTCTTGATGCCAGGTAGTAATTTTTTGATAATTCCGGCTTCTTGAATTCTAAAACCATTTTCATAGATTTCTTTCATTGTAGTTATCTTGTCACTAGCAACTAGTTTCCCTAAAGTAGTCCTTGGCACCCATTGCTCTTCTGGTTCTCTTGATCTTTGTCTTGTTTCTGATCTACTCATTTAGTTTTTACCTCACTATCTATTGCAGACTTTACTTTGTCGATCTCATTTGCAACTTTGAGATGTTTTCCAGTAATTCTATCTGCAGAAGGAAAAGTTTCCTCATTTGCAGGTACCTCAAGTCCAGCATCTATTATTCCTTTCAATGCTGCTGCAATTCTTTGAGTATATCTTCGAGTACCAACATAAAGAACTGCACTGTCAATACCATGAGCCAGTGCTTTTTTTCCTGCAAGATAACCTGTCAGATAAGCAGCTGGTATACTTTTTCTTGAACCCTTCCAGCCTTTTTTCAAAAGAGATCTAGAATGTGCTGATGATAGAACTTTGTCACCTGCCATCTCGGGCTTGTGGATCTGTACTAGTGTATTCTCATTAGATATCTGAACTGTGATAAAGTCTCTCCTACCCATGAGAAGATTTCTTCTTCTACCATAGTTGGTTTTTTCTTCACGAGACCTACGTAATATTTGCGAATATGCCATCTATACTACCTATTTACAAAAAATTTTGGTGAAGCTCTTATAAACGTTAGACTCGTCGTAGCAACGCTACCATAAGAGCCTTTTGAGCATGAAGTCTATTTTCAGCTTCATCCCATACTACTGACTGAGGACCATCGATCACGTCGCTTGTTACCTCTTGACCTCGTTTTGCAGGAAGACAGTGCATGAAAATTGCAGATGATTTGGCTTTTTTCATCAAGGACGAATTTACTTGAAAACGGGGAAGAAAGTCATTCGTTCTGTCGGTTGTCTGGTGATGTATGGAGACAAAGGTGTCAGTAACTACAACATCTGCTCCATTGACAGCAGTTTCAGGATTATTGGATAGTTTTACTTCAATTAGTTTGTTTGATTCTTTAATGACGTTGTGATTAGGTTCGTATCCTTTTGGAGTTGCTATTTCAATTTCTATGCCAGATTTTGCGCAGCCATAAATCATGGAATTGCAGACGTTGTTACCGTCACCAACCCATGCTAGTTTTAGGCCAGACAACTTTTTCTTTTTTTCTTTGATTGTCATAAGATCTGCAAGTATTTGACAAGGATGAAAAGAGTCAGAAAGTCCATTAATTACAGGAATTGGGGAATTTTTTGCAATTAATTCCAATTCGTCATGAGAATAAACTCTAGCCATTATCAAGTCAACATATCGTGAAAGTGTCTTTGCTGTATCTTCTATGGTCTCTCCTCTTTTTAATTGCAATTCATCAGAAGACAGATTCAGGGCATGTCCTCCCAGTTGGAACATGCCAGTCTCAAAACTTACCCTGGTTCTGGTAGATGGCTTTTGAAATATCATTGCAAGTGTTTTGTTTTTAAGAAGAGGTTTGCAAATTCCTTTCTTTAGATCTTTTTTCATCTTTATTGCATCATCTATTATTCCAACAAGTTCCGCTTTACTTAGTTCATTTAATGTCAATAGATCTTTTGTTTTTAATTTCATTTCTTCATCCACCCAAACATTGAACGCTTCTTTTTTGGTTTTTCATCTTCGAATACTTTTTCAATTTCTTCCTCCATAACATCTTTTTCCTCTTCTTTTGTTGGTTTTGGCCTCCCATTAGAAACCCATTGTCGTATCTTAGACGCAAGTTTTCTTGCTTCAGCATCATTTGCAGGGGGCGGTATGTCATACCAATCAG
The DNA here is from genome assembly GCA_033853455.1 of Nitrosotalea sp. GTDB lineage: Archaea > Thermoproteota > Nitrososphaeria > Nitrososphaerales > Nitrosopumilaceae > Nitrosotalea. The sequence goes on from JAWOLM010000088.1 coordinate 33,142, forward strand.
AGTATTTTTCAATATCTTTAGTTTCTATTCCAGCAAAGGGATCATCGCTAGGAATCTCTTCTTTTAGCTTGGATTTTACTTCCTGTTTTATCTCTTGTTTGATCTTTGGTTCAGGTTTTGGTTCTATCTTTGGTTCAGGTTTTGCAGTGATTTCTTTTTCAGTTTTGATCTCGATCTTCTCCACCGACGGTTGTTCAGCCTTTGCTTCTATAGCGTCTGGTTTTACTTCTTTTATCTCAACTTTGGGTACTTGTACCTCTATTTTCTTTTCTTCGATAATCTCTTTTGGTTCGATTTGTTGTGTAGACTTTGTCATTTGTATTTCGGGCAAAGGTACTTGTTCTCCAAACAAAGATTCTAGAAACGAGTTTTTATCAAATGGTTTCAAATCTTTGTACTCTTGGCCCACACCAAGGTAAAGAATTGGACTTGATGTTATCTTGACTATCGATATAGCGGCTCCTCCACGAGCATCTGCATCACTTTTAGTAAGTATAGCACCATCAAATTTAGTATAGTTATAAAACTCACGTGCTTGGCTCACGGTATCGTTCCCCGCAAGTGAGTCGCCTACGAATAATTTTAGGTCTGGATTTACCACTTTGTTGATTTTAGCTATTTGATCCATTAGGTTCTTGCTTGTCTGCATTCTTCCAGCAGTATCTATCAATACGCAGTCAACCTTGTGAGATTTTGCATACAATACAGCATCGCGAGATACAGCAGCTGGATCAGAGCCATAATTCTGAGCTATGACTTTGATGTTCAAGCGTTTTCCATGTTCAGTTATCTGCTCAATTGCTCCAGCCCTGTATGTATCAGCTGCTGCAATTACTGCAGAAAATTTGTTTTCTCGCAAAAGATTAGCAAACTTTGCTATAGTAGTGGTCTTACCAGTTCCATTTATTCCCATAAATGAAATAATGTATGGTTCTCCCTTTTCCTTCTTTTTTTGAATATTATCCAGAATGTCAATTTTTGGAGTAGAATCAAACATGCTTGAGATACTATTTCTCAGACTCTGCTTGACAAAATCATCTATCTTGTCTTTTTGAACTGTTGCACCGATTAGCTGTTTTTTCAAGTCGGATTTTATCATGTCAATTACTTCTGTTGCAACATCAGCTTCTAACAGCGCTACTTCTAGTTCAAATAAAACTTCGTCAATGTCTTTATCCTTTAGCTCTTTTTCTCCAAGGCTCTTAACTGCTGAAGAAAACGCATTTCGTAGTTTATCAAACATGATAGATATCCTTACTGCGTAGAACTACGACTTGATTGTTGTATAAGTTTGTTCATTTCTTGCTGCCCTTGGTCAAGTCTTAACGAAGCCTCTTGTCTTTGTGCCGCTAATTGTTGTAACACAATTTCCAATTCCTTTATTCTAGATTCCACATAGTTAATTGCAGATTCTTTATCTTGCTCAATTGAAGCACCTGCTCCCACATGGACGATTATCTTTTGGTTTGGCTCTATCTTTGCTTTCACATATGCTCCCATACCCACAGGTACGAGTGTTTCGTTAACTGAATCTCCTATCACTTTCATGGATTCGATGGCACTTACTGCTTCTTGCAAGAGTCTCATTACAGATTCTTCTTTTTGTACAACATCTGTCAGGTACGCTTCTAGTGCTTGAAGTTGCTGCATTAAGGCATGGGCTTGCTCTTCGCTCATTTGCAAAAAATTCTCTTACTCGCCTATAAATGCATTCTGAAAGATAGAACCACTAACTTGTCGGGGTTTACAGGCATGAAATTCTTCGCGTTGTTATTTGCTACCTTGTTGTCAAATCAACTCATGTCAATAGTTCTTATGGAGTAAGAAGCAACGATGATCATGTCATCAGACAGACAAATGTATCCTGCTACTTGCGCAGATTGCAAGAAAGAAACACAGGTGCCTTTCCAACCAAAAGAAGGAAGACCAGTATACTGCCGAGATTGTTTACAAAAACATCGTGGCGAAAGAAGATTTTAAGCTGAAACACGCTCAAAATCATTTTTTATAAAACTTTGTATGAGTGTAAACTAGGTCCATTATTTTTTAATTATGTTAAAATGGTAATTCTGAAAATGCAAATACTAAAACAAAAAGAAGAGAGGATTATGCTTTTACCTTTGATAGTCTTGCGTCTACTTCGTCCCAGTTTATGACATTCCACCATGCACCAACGTAATCGGCTCTACGATTTTGGTATTTGAGATAGTATGCATGTTCCCATACATCTAATCCCAGTAATGGAATTA
>JAWOLM010000089.1:0-7407 GCA_033853455.1 Nitrosotalea sp.
CGTCAAAGGCAGCACCCACCGCTGCAATTGTTCCAAGTTGGGTTACGACTCCTCCAGTACCTGATGTATATACAGGAATAAAGTAAACATCTTGATCCCCTACTCTATATAGAATATTATCACCATATCTAGGACTTTGTAACAAAGTTTTCAGTTGTCTGAAATCAGAGTCTTTGTCTAGCGCTTCGCTAACAGAAGACGGTCCAAGAAGCTTTGTGCTAGAATTTAGAGGTACTTCATAGAATTGCATCTTTCCGAGGTTTGGCACATCGTTCTGAACTGTCATATATCCTGCTAGGTTTCTTCCAGCAGAACCCCTAAGTTCAAGGGAGAGGAGACCCAGATACGCCGGTTTGTCAAATCCCAGAGGCTTTGCCTCGACATAATAAGTTCCCACACCATCTGGAACCTCGTAGAAATTATTTGCTTGTATAAATGTCGAGGTGTCAGTTACGTGGTAAATGTTGAACATGTCCACTTTCCAATTGAATAATTCTTCAGGATATCTGAGTTGCTTGTCAAGCCATGCAGGTGTATCTATGAATTTGTCTTGGTACTGACTGTAAAACATTTTGGAAAAGAAATCATCTCCAGTCTTTATCATAGTGACATTTCCATTGTAAACATCAATCAATGCATATCCCACTAGTCTAAGATACGGATTGCTGACCGACCATGGTACGTTTTTTGTATCAAACCCCACTATGAGTGGCATTAGCCAGTAGGTTTTCTTTCCATCGGTAACTGGTAGTGAGCTTACTTGTTTTCCAAATAAATCGTATTGGAAATACGGATACAGTAATTGCATTCTGTCATGAATGTCTCTATATCTCATAATGTGTATTGGCTGCGTTGGATATGACAAGAAAAAGTTTGGTTCGAAGAGCTGGCTTGCTGGAGGGGCTACATCAAGCCCTCCTGATCCCTGATAAGTAGCATTATTTAGTTCAGCCGTGGTCGTTCTTCCTACAGGATATGCAGCCCAAGTATCAGAGAACAATCCTCCTTCTCCATAGTAGATCATTCTTTGCTTGAATAATTGACTGCTATCAACTATGGTACCATTGTGTGCATCAAGAGTAAGAAATCCATTATCAACATGAGTGTAAACAAAGTGTTGATTGTACCACACGTTTTCTGCGCTGACAGATGATGGAAGGATTGGTTTCATAGATGCGGTCCAGTATAAAGTATCGTTAAATCTCAAAATATCATTGTCCTCAAAATCTACATATGGTATTAGTCCAATTTCCGGCTTTAGTTTTGCAAATGCAGCATCCCAGTCCCATACCCTTACCTTGTCAAGCACATCATTATTTGCTGCAACATAATTCGAGATCTGGTCTGGTGGAACCGGTGAAAGCTTTACATCATGAGGTACGACGGATATTTGATCCAGTTGTCCTAGGTATCGGTTTACACCAATCTGTTGTGCCTTGTATGGTCCAAGGTACTCTATTTTTCTTGCATCAGCTATACTGTTATTGATAACCATTATCGATCCGGCGATTATTGCGATTATTACAAGGGTTGCTATGCGAATGTAGATATCACGCTTTGAAGGATGAATGATTACTCTTGATTTGAATTTGTCAATAAAATAGAATGCGGCTAGTGCAAAACCTCCAGCAAAAGTTCCTGCAATCTGGTATTTGGTGTTATAATCTATCTGGTCTGTGAAAAACATGTTAATTGCTGCCCAAATCACTCCTACTCCGATTATTCCTTCGATAGTCGATATGTAATCAAGAAACTTTGGTTTGCCTTTTGATGAATCCTGAATATAGTTCACAATTATTCTTACAATGTTATGTAATCCAACATACAATACTAGTCGCAGGCCAATCACAGCTAACAGTGGAGGTACCAAAATTGTCAGTGCTGGAATCATTGGTACTATCTGATTTACAGCATAGGCAGGATCAGACGGAGTGACAGCAAATGGAAGAGAAAAAATGTTCCAAAGGCTTTGTATTCCTAAATCATTTCCCTGTAAAAGATAGATCAAAGCAAATCCAAAAATAAGATTGGTGAAGAATGCTCCAAAGAGTAGGACTTTTGTTATCTGCCAAATTATAAAGTTTGGAACACTGAGTTTATAGTCTTTAAAATTGGGAATACTTTCTGCGGTGCCATAATTTCCTCGTTTGAGAAAAGTAAGCACGACATGAATCGAGTACCAAGAGATCGAGGATCGATTCTTTATGTTCACCCTGATAAGTGCTATCGCAGATAAAACAAGTGCGGATACTAGTGAAAAATACAGAGGTTTTGTAAAGAGCGTTCCAAATTCTTGGAAGTTCATGTAAAGAACTACTGCTTGGTTACTACCCATCACAAAAATTACAATTGCAATTATCGCAGCTATTCCTATCTTGATGTACTTGCTTGCATCACGCGGAGGTGGGTTGGACTGGGTTGACGAACTATACAAAATTATGCTACCTTCCTTTGTGTCAAATTAATGTCTACCTACCTTCGGTTTCTTGGTAACTATTAATAAGTCAAGAGAAGTTTTCTATGCCGCGTTACCAAGTCCTTTGCATATCATGTACACAGCTGCGTATTTCGGCAAAGACACTCTCTCATTTTCATAAGGGCCATATTTTTTGTTCTTGAGCCTAAATTGAGAAGGAGAGTTTGCAATGATATCAACGGTTTCGTCACCAAGTAAACATGCATCCAAAAAAGGGTCAAAGTCGTCAAGGTTTTCACACTTGAATTTTGACAGGCCACTCTTGCTGTTGACAGAGCCCTCTAGCCTGAATATTCTATGAATATCCATAGTTACCTTTGGATCTATTCTTGCACCTATTGTCTGACGCATGTTTTCAAGTCTTAGCTGAAAAGCAGAGTATCCGTCCAGAATTATCTGCCTTGACACTTTTGCCGCCTTTATTTTTGATCCAAATAGGTTGGCGGCCATCCTGCCTCGCCATCCAGTCTCTCCCATTTCCGGTAGGGTTGATTTGGAGTTGTTCTGCTTCCTTATCCCAAAGGTTTCCGGAATGGCTCCATTGAACATGAAGTAATCTACAAGATCTGCTCTTTCTTGTGAACCTAATACTTCATAGTTTTTGTTTGTAACTCGTATGTGAAATCCCTCATTTCCTGAAAAATATACCTCGATTCCATCATGGATGCCAAGATCATCAGCAAGAAGGCGTAAGAGTTTATTCACTTCTTTTTTGGATTCTTCAATGCAGTTCTTGCACGTCACAGATACAACTTCGGACTTGACAGAACCGCACTTTATGCATGTAGTTTGTTTTCCAAGACTAGTATTACGACACTCTCCACATATTGAAATAGAGTGATCATTTCTGCAAGGTAGTGCCAGGTCTTTTGCATCAATGTCAAAGATAAGGTCTGCACCTAGCCAGTCCTTTTCTGACATTGGCATGTTTGGAAAAGAATAGTATGCATTTGAACAATACACATCGGATGGTGTCTCCTTCATCAAAAGTAAATGTAATTCTTTGTTGTCCTTTATTGCAATATGTCTTATCATTCCGCCATTAAATTTTTGGTAGCCAAATTCCCTTTGTGTTATGTTCTGCGGAATATGGACCAAGTCAAAGTGATTGAAATAATATTCCTTGATTGCGCTTTCTACTAGAGCTAAATCTTTCTCAAGCATTTGTTTTACCTCTTTTTTTGCCAAACTGAATTGGATTTATAATTCCGTCACATTCAGGAATTGCAAAACACAAGCTCTCACTGCGAAGCTTATCACATGAGGGACATTGATACTTTGTTCCCTTGCCTGAAGCACCCGATATATGTTCTAGTTGATATCGAGTTATGCGTTCATTATAATCAGGAGCGTTCTTGAAGAGCGGAGCTATCTGATCAGTTGTTTGACCCCTTGCAAGAAGATATGTTGCAAGCAAGAACCTTCCAGAATGTGGTAGATTCTCTCCTTTTTCTAATACCTCAATGGCATGTTTTACACAAGGAGGATAATCGGATGATTCCACTGCTACATCTGAAAATTTGCTTGCCAAAGATGTCAAGTCTTTTACCCGAGTCTTGAATGTATCAGGAATTGAAGGGAGTGTTATAGACTGAATCTTTGAGTTGATGTATTGACCAAGTTCAGTGCGTATTAGTCTGACAGTTTCATGCGCTGATAAATGCACAAAACCTTTTGATACTCGTCTGTTAACAAGTTTCCATTCCTTTTCATGAAAGTGTACTGCTCGTTGCAAGTAGTTGGGAATACTTAGCATAAAATCATCGCTTTCTACCGTAACTTTTACTGAAAATAACTCTTGGATTATTTTTAACGGGAAATCGCTATCATATTTTTGTTTTAGATCATGTTCCAAATATCTCTCAGCTCTTCGAGCCTCAGAAAGTGAAAACCTCCTTGTCAGAGTATTAATGCCAGTAGCTTTTAGCAGGATAACTGCAACAATGAAAGAAAGTATTTCCATATCCATGTCCAATTCTTTGAGCTTCTCAAAATCAGAGCTATACACTTGCCCCGATGAGGCCGTTATGATTCTGCCATAGGCCTTATCCACTAGTGGAATCCAGTCTGGATGACCTAGTTGCTCTAGATTGAATCCCTTGTCACGCAAATATGCTCCTGCTTCAGCGAGAAAAGGATATTTGGCAAGGTCCCTTGTTCCTGGCTGTAACACATCTCTCTTCTTCTTAAAGGACATAAAAATTTGATTGTGAAAGGTATTGTTTCAAAACAATTTCATTACTGCAAAAGACCCATACGAGTTTAAATTATCCTCAAATAAACTACTGGCATGCAGGTTGGAATGCATGTATCCATCTCTGGTTCCATTGATCGTGCAGTTGATAATGCAGAAGCTATGGGTTGTACTGCATTTCAAATATTTACTCGAAATCCCCGTGGCTGGATAGCAAAACCCCTCTCTGCAAAAGATGTTGCCAATTTTAAACAAAAACTTGCTGCAAGCAAGATAGATAGATTTGCTACTGCTGCACACATGCCATATCTCCCAAATCTTTCTTCCCCCGAAGATGATCCCTTTGCAAAATCTCTCAGCTCATTAATTGATGAGATAAAAAGATGTAGCAAACTTGGCGTTCCATATATTGTTGCCCATCTTGGTAGCCATAAGGGTTCAGGAGATAAGAAAGGAATTGAAAAGTTGGTTAAAGCATTCACCAAAGCTGCAGAAGGTACAGAAGACGATGTCATGATTTTACTAGAAAATACCGCAGGACAGAAAAATAGTGTAGGCTCAGATTTTGATCAGCTTGCAACTATATTTGAACAACTAAAGCCTGCAAAACGATTTGGAGTTTGTCTTGATACTTGCCATGCGTTTGCATCAGGATATGATATGAGAACAGAAAAGACAGCTGCTGATACACTTGAAAAATTTCATAAAGCATTAGGATTTGAAAATCTAAAGATACTTCATCTCAATGATTCAAAAGGAGAGCTTGGATGTAACATAGATAGACATGAGCACGTCGGCCTTGGTCACATTGGTGAGAAGGGGCTTGCTTATGTTATAAAAGCAATAAATTCAAAGAAGATTCCAATGATTTTAGAGACGCCCATCGATGAGAGACGTGATGATCTAGGTAACCTTAAAAAAGTTCACGAGCTGGCTTGATCTAGTGTTCTGAGATGACAACATGAGATGAATTATGAACAAATAATGCAGCTTGCACTTGAAAGGGGATTTTACTTTCCAAGCTGCGAGATTTATTCTGATGCACCAGCAGGATTCTGGGAATATGGACCATCTGGCGTAAGTATGAAAAATAAATTCATTGAGTTATGGAGAAGAGAACTTGTGAGAAGAGACAGAATGTGGGAGATTGATGGTTCCCAGATAATGTCACAATCTGTTTTTATTGCATCAGGACATCTCTCTAGCTTTGCAGATCCTGTAATAACATGTCAAAAATGTAAGTCAATCTTTAGAGCAGATAAACTAATTGCAGAGATCTCTTCCATAGTAGTACCTGAAAGTGCTGACCTTGGAGAGTTTGATAAGGCGGTGTCAGAGAAAGGGATCAAGTGCCCCAAGTGCAAGGGAAGCTTTGAAAATACAAAAAAATTCAACATGATGTTTAGAATAGGAATTGGTCCACAAGATGAGTCGGCTTACTTGAGACCCGAGACTTGCCAATCAATCTTTGTTGATTTTCCAAGGCTATACAAAACAATGCGTGGAAGGCTTCCAATTGGAGTTGCTCAGATAGGAAAGAGCTTTAGAAATGAAATATCACCCCGCCAGAGCCTCTTGCGATTAAGAGAGTTTTACCAAGCAGAGATTGAAATATTTTGCAATCCCGAAAGACTTGATGATATAGAAAGGTTCTCCGAAGTTGAAAATACTGTTCTACGCATAATGGTTGACGATTCCATCAAGCCCATGACATGCAAAGAAGCCTATGAGGCAAAGATAGTTCCGAACAAGCTTGTGGCATATTATCTTGGATTACTTGTAGAATTTTATCAAAAGACTGGAATTGATACAAGCAAAAGCAGATTCAGAAAACTTGGAGACAAGGAAAAGGCATTCTATGCAGCAGTGGCGTTTGATTTTGAGGTAGAGACCACTACTGGATGGCTTGAACTTGTAGCATGTAATTATAGATCTGAATATGACTTGACAAGTCATGGCAAGGTGAGCAAGGAAAAGTTTGAGGTGCTCGATGAGAATACCAAAGTCTTGCCGCATGTGTTTGAACTCTCCATGGGAATAGACAGAAGTCTCTATACTATCTTAGAGCATAGCTTTAGAGAAGACAAGGAAAATGAGCGAGTGGTGTTATCTCTCAAGCCATATCTTGCCCCAGTACATGTTGGAATACTTTCTCTTGTGAAAAAGGACGGACTTGCAGAAAAGACAGAAGAGATCTTCTCTAAGATAAGAACGAGATATGATGCATTCTTGGATCACTCTGGTGCCATAGGTCGTCGATATAGGCGTCTTGATGAGGTTGGTGCACCATTTGCTATTACAATTGATCATCAAACATTGCAAGACGATACCGTAACAATCAGGATGCGAGACTCGATGAACCAAGAAAGGATAAAGGTATCAGATCTTGATCTGCATCTTGCAAAATCTGTTGCTTTTCCGTAGATTCATTTGATCAATGAGGCAATAAGGTCATTTGTGTTGTATCAACATCTGTGTACTTGACCTTTAGGAATACATCGTTTATTGCTTGTGCTATTGGCAAGAGACTATCCTGTGAATCAATTCCTACTTTCCATTGTCCAAGTATTGGATCTATTGATGTGATAGAGAATCTCTCAAGTGGACTGTCTGGGCCTGAGTATCTTACCAAGAATGTCTGATCTTCTACTGTGACAACCTTAAAGTCGCCTCTTAATCCAAAGGTAGATTTTGTTACAAGACAATTACTGGCTCCGCCTATGACACAGGTACCATC
>JAWOLM010000090.1:0-7821 GCA_033853455.1 Nitrosotalea sp.
GGTGGGGTTTCTTCCTTTAACTCGTCTCACAGTAAGGGATGGATTATCTACAGATACCGTATTTTTTCCAACAAGTATAGCATCTACAGAACTGCGAATTTTGTGCATTCGGATGAGGTCTTTTTTAGATGAAAGTCGCGATTGCCCAGTACGTGTAGCTATCTTTCCATCTATACTCATCGCAGCACTGAGTATCACATACGGCTTAGAGCTTTCCATGCACCAGTTCCCCTTCAAACATAACTGCTCTTATTGTATTCTCAGTTGCACGATGCACAATGGCAGCATATGGATTGTGCATTGGCTCCAAGTCAATCGAGTGTTTATCAATAAAGATACAGTCTGCAAAACTATTTTTTTGGATTACTCCAATTTTATTGCCAAATATTCTTGCTGCGTTGACAGTTGCCATCTTTAGTATGGATCTTGGTGAAATCCTTATCCTGTTGATACCCATAGAGACCTTCCACAGGTAATCCATCTCCTTGAACATGTCAGGAGAGTTTACCATAACGTTATCTGTCCCGATTGTAACATTACATCCTGTTTTCATCATCAAGTTTACATCAGGTATTCCTTCTGCTAGCGCACCGTTTGCTCTAGGACATACTGCAATACTTGTTTTATTTCTGGCAGCAAGTAAAAGGTCATTTTTTGATGCATATGTCATATGCACAAGGAGATGAGGTTTTGCAAGCAAGGCTCTCTGTGTTTCTGTTTTTTTCATAATCTTTTTTGATATGCTATTGCTTTCATGGGTTTCCGCAGAATGGATTGCACGGATGGTCTTTTGCTTTGCAAAAAGTTTCAATACAGGATCGCTAAACTCATTTGGTCCACTGATTCCGAGGCCATTGCATTTTTTCAGCAAATTTGCAAGGTCGGTTTTTTTCAAGTCTGGAAAGGAGGCATTTTGCTTGATTGATTTCTGGTCTTGATAGTAATTTATTCTCCCTAAAATTATAGGCCTAATCTGAATTGTAGATGATGCGTTTTTTAACAGATTGACTCCTTCCAATCCTCCCTCCCGAAAATCGATGAAAGTGGTTATTCCTTTTCGTATCATAGAGATGCAGGAATTTCTGATAAAATTTGTTAGATGAGGGGAATGAGAATTCTTCAATATTCTTTGCTTAAACCCACTCACTGGATGGATCTTTGACTCTACATCAGAGTTGATTCCAACATCTTTTCCTATCGAGTCTCCAATATGAGTATGCGAGTTTACAAAGCCTGGCATCATCAAGAGGCCTTCGCAGTCTATTACTTGCTCATTTTTTCTAGGTAAAAGATCATTTCTCACCGCTTCAATTTTTTTTCCAGAGATTCTTACATTTGTTCTAAGTATGTAATCTAGTTCTTTACCATAGAGAAGACTGACATTTCGTATTAACATGTAAGCTCAAGAATTCTCTGTTCGCCTTTGCCAGAATCTCGAATCTCTCGTATTTTGTCAAGCGATTTTGTTGCCAACTTTGCAGCATCACGTCCAGTCCTTGCTGTTCCTATTCCACAATTGAATGATATTTCGTATTGCTCTTTTACTGATTCAAGAAATTTGGAAATGTTATCTTTTTCAACTGCAGAACTAATTATCATAAAATTATCTCCTCCCATAAAAAATGCAAGAGAGTTCTTTTTTAGGAAAAATTCTGACATGGTAGAGTATAGTTTGACAATTAATGATGAGATTTCATAAGGAGACTTTTTGGTAGAGATTGATGTTGAACCATCCACGTCCATATGAATTATTTGTACAAGGTCTTCGCCGTTTTGTAATGGCTGCCCAAAGATATTATGTTCCTTGTCGAGGAAAATTTTCATTCTTCTTGCATTATCGGCGTTTTTGTTTGCTTCAAGTGGAGTCTTTCCCTGTCCTATTGTCATAGATAATCCTAGGTCAAACACTTTGGCCAGATTTTCTTGTATATTTACATGATCTTTTACTGAAAGGCCGTTTGTAATGACAAAAATTTCGTCAAATCTGTTCGGAAAGGCAAGACAATTTTTCTCAGAGAATAGATTTTGAATTTCTCGATAAAGAGATGCTTGGAGCATTTGAAGCCTGTGTTCTCTATCGCTTCCAAGGGTCAGAGTCCATGGTCCGTATCCTGTAATTTTTATTATTGTGAGTTGGATCATCTCAAATCTTTTTTAGCTCATCATGTATTTTTTGTGCTGCTTCCACTGCTCTCTCTGCAACAGGTCTTATTCTTTGGTGTGCCTGTCTTTCACTCATACCAGGACCCGTTATTCCAAGTGAAACAGGTTTTTGATATTTTAGAGATAGTTCAGATAATGTTTTTGCTACTACTTTTGCAATTAGCTCGTCGTGTTTTGTCTCGCCTTTTATTATGGCACCAAGTGTTACCACAGCATCAATCTCTTTCTTTTTTAGCAAGGCATCGATCATAATCGGCATATCAAATGCGCCCGGAACCTTGCATGTATGACTTACGCTGATCTTAAGAGATCTTGCTTTTTCAAGTGCGATTTCAAGCATTTTTGAAGTTACTTCATCGTTGAATTCAGATACTACAATTGCTATGTTCAAACTCAATGCCCCTTTGCGTATTCCACAAGCTGGCTGCCATCAAAATATGGGACAGCATTTTGCTTTGCGTATTTCTTTGCTTTTTCAGAGGAGAGTGCACCATATGTCTCTGAATCTAGCATTTCACAAATTACAGTCACGGGTGAGAGGCCTGCAAGCGTGGCAAGATAAACTGACATTTCTGTATGTCCAAGTCTGCTTGAAAGCAGACCTTCTGAGGCAATCAGAACTGGCATATGACCCGGTGTTTTAAAATTAGAATTGAATACTTGCTTTTTGTTTTGCTCTTTGTTTTTGTATAGCTGTGCCATCTCAGAGATTGTTAATGCCCTATCTCTGTCGGTAACTCCAGTGTAAGTGCTTTTGTGATTAATTGAGATAGAAAAGGATGGCCTATCACCATATGGCGCTTTACCAATAATCATATTTTTAGAATCGCCATCAACATTTTGTGAACTTGAAAGTATATCATGCATGTAGTGCAATCCCAGATTTTTTGCAAAAGTGTATCCAAGGGACAAGCATATGAGCCCTCCTGCATCCTTTCGCATTCTTGCAATATGTTCAGGGGTGATGAAATCGGCTGCAACTACCATGTCCACCTCATTTTCCCGCGTGTTTCCATCATGAAGTAGAACAAAATCCCCCCTTCTCAGTGAGGATAATGCTTCTTCTAAGGACATAAATGATCAGCTCGAAATTACGATTATAAATCTTACTACAAAATTGGTTGTTACCACGAAAGTAGTAAATAACTAGCTTTCAGATAAAATATACTTTGCAAGAATGTCAGTTTCAATATTAACTTTATCGCCAATTTTTTTCAATCCAAGGTTTGTAACTTGCATCGTATGCGGAATTATAGAAACTGAAAATGTATTTTTTGTTTTATCAACTACTGTCAAGCTGATACCATCAACTGTTATCGATCCTTTTTCAGATACATATTTTGCAAGTTTTTTTGGAAGCTCTATCCAAAGCTGTACTTGATTAGGTTGTGTGTTTATTTTTAAAATAGTTCCCAAACCGTCAACATGTCCTAGTACAAAATGTCCCTCTAATCTATCCCCTACTTTTAGACTACGTTCAATGTTTACTTTGTCATTGCTTTTTAGTGAACCAAGATTTGTTTTCTTTATTGTCTCGCCAATCATTTCAAATTCAGCAATCCCCTTTACTATGTTGATTGCAGTAAGGCATACACCATTTATTGCAACACTGTCCCCTATCTTGAGTCCCTTTGCAAGTTTTCCAAGACTTAGCTTCATTTTTGCTTCGCTCCTAGTCTTTGTATTCTTTTCAAATTTCTCAATCTTGCCTAGCCCTTCAATTATTCCCGTAAACATAACGTCATCATTTGTACTAGTCATGATTTATGTTCATCGACTTGTGATGAATTTATCATGTAGAGCTGCTAGATGCAAGTAGTGCTTTTGCTCTCTTGAAATGAACCTCATCAATCATCTTGCCCTCAATCTTTGTAGCTCCTTTCTTCTTTTGTTTAGCCGACTCGTAGGCGTTTATGACTTTTTTTGCCCATTCAATCTCCTGAGTTGTGGGATAAAACACTCTATGAGTAATCTGAATCTGATTTGGATGTATGATAGTCTTTCCCGTAAATCCTAAACTTTTACCAGTCACACAGTCTTTCTCAAGACCAGCTTCGTCGTTAAGATCCTGCCATATTGCATCTAGAGCATATTTTCCTGCAGCTTTTGCGTCAATTGGAATCTTGGCTCTTGCATACTTGGCCCCTTCCGACTCTTTTGTATATTCTACTCCAAGATCATTTAGTAAATCAAATACTCCAAACACAAGAGCCGATATGCGCTTGCTTGATGCTGCAATATGATATGCATTTACTACCCCTTCAGAAGATTCTATTGATGCCATAATCTCAATTGGTTTTAGTTTTCGTTTCTTTTCAAGACCTGCTAGCGTCCGTTCTATTTTTTTAATTTCATTTACATTATTGACTTTGGGAATTACTATACCATCTATTCCCTTTTGAACAATTGCGAGTAGATCATCACTGACTAGTCCTGATGCCGGTGCGTTTGTTCTGACATAGATCTCGGCTTGATATTCAGAGCGTTTTCCAAGCGCATCTTTGATTAAATTTCTTGCAGATTTTTTTTCTTCAAGCGGAACAGAATCTTCAAGATCAAAACACACTATATCAGCAGAAAGAGTTTTTGCTTTTTCTAAGAAACGTTGATTGTTGCCTGGTACAAATAAAAGACTACGCAAGAGTCTTGACATAAAATTGGTTGGACTATGGCTTCATTAAGATTTTGCCAAAGAGTCCTTTTCCAGTCAACATCTTAGTATGTGCTTCTGCGGCATTTTCAAAGCTGTAGGTAGAATCAATTACAGCCTTTATCTTCTTCTTGCCCATCCAGTACAGGCCTTGTTCTAATTCAGCCTTGGTTCCTTGTGTAGAGCCCAAGATGTTTGTTCCCTTGAAGAATATGTGTCGGAGGTCAGTCTTTGCATCATAACCGGTGGTTGCACCACATGTGACCAGGGTTCCACCATACTTTAGCAATGTGAGTTGTGCATTCCAGTGAGTCTGTCCAATGTGGTCAAATGCGATATCGATTCCACCGTATGGCTTTGCAAGTTCTCTTACCTGCTTGCTCCAATCTTCTTTTCTGTGGTCTACTGCATGATCTGCACCAAGCTGTGTTAGCTTGTCAAGCTTGTCTCCACTTGCAGTTGATATTACATTACAGTTGTAGAGTTTTGCAATTTGAATTCCAAAGCTGCCAACACCAGAACCCCCTCCCATGATTAGTACCGTCTGTCCCGGTCTGATTCTTGCTCTACCTACCAACATGTGCCATGCAGTAAGTATTGTCATTGAAGCAGCTGCTGCTTCATCAAAGCTTACACCATCAGGAATCTTTGCCACATTTACTTCTGGCAAATGAGTAATCTCAGAAAATGCTCCCCATAGAGGACCTGTCTGAAATCCCCATATAGTTCTCTTTGTGCAGTCATATTCGCGTCCATCAGTGCATGCTTGGCATACCCTGCATGACATGTTTGAATGTGAAACAACCTTGTCACCAACTTTGAAACCTGTAACATCTTCACCAACTGCAATTACTTCCCCAGCAGCATCTGAACCTGAAATGTGTGGTAATGGTACCGGCACTGGCTGGCCTCGCATTCCCCAGATATCGTTGTAGTTTAGTGCCGCTGCTTTAACCTTAAAGACGACCTCATTTGGTTTTGGTTTTGGATCTGGGACTTCTTTTACTTGTAAGATTGATTTGTAATCATCATCTGGAGCATATTTCTCATAAACGACTCCTTTCATAGATGGTTTCGACTAATTTACCCCTAATATATTTTCGCCAGAAACTATCTTCGATCTATCTTAAAATCGCGCTTTGGTTGTTGGATAGAAAGTAGGATCTGCTTTAGCTGATCGTCTGATATCTGGTTGCGCAGACGCCCTTGAGATGCCATACCTAGAAGATAATTCTCTACCATGGCAGCAAGTTCAGGTTTAACCATTCGCACGTTGTTTAGTCTTAGTCTTGCCTCAGGTGCAAGAAGAGATTTGAGAGCTTGCTCTTTTAGTGCTGTAACTTCAGCGTCAGATGGATTCTTTTCATCGTTTGGTTCTCGGTTGCTCATAGGACCACTAGGAGTATTTCTTTAAATTTGGATTTTTTGCAACCAGTTCGTTCAGTATCTCAGTTGAGACACGGTCGATTTTTTTCATTCCGTCGTGTGAAATTGTTCTTCCTTTTCCTTCTACCTTATCAAGATAGCCAAGTTTTTCCAAGTTGTGTATGGCAGTTCTAATTATTGCACCGCCTGCATCTCTGTGGTGTGCTCCTCCATATCCTACTGGCTTTGTGCCACCATAAATTTTTCTCAAATCTTGTACACCAATAGGACCGTGCAAGTAAATTTTTCTCAAAAGTGAGGCACATCTTGTATAGTACCAATCACTTTGTTGTGGAGGTTTTACTGCGTGAGATCCTGTCTTGACAAATGGGATCCAGCTAGGTTGAGCGATATCTTCACCTTTTAGCATCTCCGATAATTTGTTAATCAACAAGTCTGCTGGTACATCGTATGCCTTTGCCATAAAATCCGAAAATCAAACTTCGTCTTATAAATCATTGACCTTTGCCAGTTGCTTTTTTATTATTTTTCTATAGGTGTGATTACAAAAATTGCAGGTAATGCGTATTGACTTTACATCAGATCTGCCAGTTCTTACCCGTGCGGTAAATCCGGGAACGATAAACTTTTTGCATTTTTTGCAAAAATTCATTCTAAGATGATAAGGCATTCTTACTCGATATTTCATGCTCAATTTCTTTGCCAAATTTGCTTGCCTCTCGGCTAGCTCCGGCCTTTTTCTTGCATTTGATATTGCATTTTGAATCAGTATATGCATTCTCTCTGTTACAAGATCACGAAGGCCTGCCTTCATGTTGATTAATTAGTGCCTGCCCATAAAATCCAATCGTGCTCTCCCTTGTGATTGCAGATTCTGCATTGGAACTTGTACCAAAAGAATTACAGCGTCATAATTCTGTCCTTGCGTCAGCCAAGAGATTTAACAAAAAGCCTTCCGAGGTCTTGCTTGATGTATCATGGCATTTTGCGGCGATGAAGGGAATAAAAAATGAGATAAAAAGGGGCAGACCGGATTTGATACATTTTTGCCTCCTTGAGGCCTCAAGCATTCCACTCTATTTTGCAAACAAGCTCCAAGTCTTTGTGCATACAATTGATGATAGCGTCATATTTTTGGACAAGGCAATCAGGTTACCCAAGTCCTATCACAGATTTGCAGGGCTGATTGAGAAATTGTTCTCAGAGGGCAAGATTGAAGAAGACGGAAAAAAATTGCTTGAGATAAAGAAGATGAATTTTGAAGACTTGATTGAAAAAATCAACCCCAATCAAGTAATTGGACTTTCAAGCAAGGGAATATTGTCATCTTATGATAAAGTCGCACAAGAGACAAAAGATGATACCTGTATTGTTGTAGGTGGTTTTGCAAAGGGGCAATTTTCTGACGATATCAAGAAACATTTCGACAAGACGATATCAGTTGACAAAAATCCACTTGAAGCTCACATAATTATTTCTCGTGTATTATACGAGTGCGAAAAAAGAATTATTATGTAGTCATAAGATTGGCAGAGTGAGCGGTCGTAGTATAGTTTGGTTAGTACACTGGCCTTCCAAGCCCGTTACCCGGGTTCAAATCCCGGCGACCGCATTGATTTCAA
>JAWOLM010000091.1:0-18860 GCA_033853455.1 Nitrosotalea sp.
GTCACCTAAAGATCTAAAACACATTGTGTAAAATTAACACCATGTGCAAAAACAAATGGTGCGTCATTTGAAGCATCTTTAAAAAAGTTTGTCCGTAAAGTGCCAACAAACCTATCTGTGTCAAAAAATTGATTCCAATCTATGATAATACAAATTATCATTTTAGGCTGAGGATCTATCTTGGCAGCAATAGTTGTTACGGTATGCATTCTCTTGTCTAGAAAATAGATAACCTAGTGGTACAAGTAACAGAGATCTTTTATTGCTAGATTTTTTCTTGGATGATCTTTCATTTATCGATACAATTACGCTTAGTATTCCCAATTATGCTGTCACCTCCAAATACACGTCTTGTTTAAGATGAGTTCTCAGTTTTCGAAACTTGTGATATTTTTCTGTTTTGAAATAATTCTACAAAAGAAGACCTTTTCTTCCAATGTCAGTTCTACAGTATTTGCTTGGCCAACTTATCTTACCTACTCTTGCATAAGCATTAGAGATTGCATCTTGTAAGGTATTGCCAATTGCAGTAACGCCTAGCACTCTACCACCACTTGTGATAACCTTTCCGTCTACTCTTTTTGTCCCAGCATGGAAAACGTACGATGAATCATCTTTTGCATCAAGTCCCGTAATCTCTTCGTTTTTTGGATACGTATCAGGGTATCCTTTTGAGGCCAATACCACACAGACAGCACTTTGCTTCTTCCAAGAAATCTTAGGAAGGCCTGACAACGTACCTTTGATGCTTGCTTGGATGTAATCAAGTAGATCAGATTCCATCCTCATCATGATTGGCTGACATTCTGGGTCGCCCATCCTGGCGTTAAACTCTAAAACATATGGTTTGCCATCTTTTACCATTATCCCAGCATACAAGAATCCCTTAAACGGTGTGCCTTCTTTTTTCATTGCCGATACGGTCTTTTCAATTACATTTTTTTGAATCACTTCTGCAAGAGCGTCGCTTATCACACCAGTTGGCGAGTATGCTCCCATTCCACCAGTATTTGGCCCCATGTCTCCATCATAGATTCTTTTGTGATCTTGACTTGTAGCCATAGGATATGCTGTGTTTCCATCAGAGATTGCAATGTAGGATGCTTCAACTCCGTCGATTCGCTCTTCCAGTATTATGCGCAGTCCTGCTGTGCCAAAGCTCTTCTCAACCATCATCTTGTCAATTGCAGATACTGCCTCTTGTGAAGTATTACATACAATCACGCCCTTTCCTGCGGCAAGACCGTCCGCTTTGACTACAAGCGGATAATCTACTGACAATGCATACTCTTTTGCCTTTTTTGCGTCATCAAATATCTCAAATCGAGCCGTTGGAATTTCATTTCTTTTCATGAAATTTTTTGCCCAGACCTTGCTTGATTCTAGTCGTGCTGCATCCTTTGTTGGTCCAAATATTTCAAGCCCTTTCTTTGTAAACTCGTCAATAATCCCTGCTGCAAGGGGGACCTCCGGTCCCACGACAGTGAGGCATTTGTTATCAATTGCAAATTGTGCAAGTTTTTCAATCTGGTCTACCTCGATATTGATATTATTAGGTGTTCCACCATTTCCTGGCGCATAAAATACAGATCCAATCTTTGGACTCTGAGAAAGCTTCCAACCAAGTGCATGTTCCCGCCCGCCCGAGCCTACAACTAGAACATTTATCAATAATTTTTCGTCATGAGCCACGTATAAAAGCTAACCCTAGTGTTATGGAAAATTTTCGCGACAGCAACCTTGATTAAGAATAGAAAGATCAAACTTTTCATGAGTACGATTGACTCTTCAAGATCGGTTTATCTTTTTGTTCATGGAAGGCGAGACCTTGAACAAAAAGCAGTAGATGCCTTGGTATCAAAGGGATTCTCAAAGGACAAGATAGTTGCAGCAAGGCCTGATGCAGTAGGCGCAATAGGCGATTACATGGCAATGCTCTGGATGCCACCAAACCCTGACCACATCAAGATTCAAAAGATAACAAAGGTCGAGCAGGTAAAACCAGAAGGCATGATAGGCCTGTGGAAAGGCGTATCAAAAGAAGATGTGTTTACATTAAGTCTCTGACAAGGGCTGCAATAAAACTCTCAAACTCTGAATCAGAAAACTTCACAGTCTCGATTTTTTCTTGCTCTTTTGCTAGTCTCACTGCTTTTAGATGATAACATTCTCCTCCAGTGCCCAATGCATTAAAGTAATAATCCTCACATGAACAAAACCCCAATTCCGGGTCAAGCCAGTGCTCATTGTCTTTTCCTACTACAGTCCAGACTTTTCTGCCGCTTGGCTCAAAGTAGTGCAGTTTTACTCCCATCGAGGATACTATGGAATCAACATCGCCTCGGCCTTTCACAAGAAATTAATTCAAAACGAGATGTATTATCTTTGATGGTGCTGACAAAACTTGTCAATTCACAGCCTGCGCTGATCTTGGAAAATGGTAAGCGCTACCTCATTGTCACCGACTTGCACATTGGCTTTGAAAGCAAGCTTGCTGCAAATGACATTCATGTAGACCCAAAAGAGATCATTTCAGAAACAGTACAAAGTCTTGAATCGATAATCGAATCACAAAAACCTGACATGCTCGTATTGCTTGGAGATGTCAAATCAAGCATTGAATCAATATCCAAAATAGAGTGGAGCGCAGTTCCACTTTTCTTTGAGATTGGAAAAAAAATAGAGACAGTTGTCATTCCGGGGAATCATGATGGGAACATACAGAAACTTGTACCTGAGTGGGTCAAAGTTGCAAGCTCATCTGGTATTGTAATTGAAGACGTGCTTTTGACTCATGGTCATGTCATGCCGTCTGAAAATCTATCTCATGTGAACAAGATTATCATGGGTCATGTCCATCCAGTCTACTTTCAAGAAGGTTCCGTGCTAGACGGACAGAGAGTATGGGTATCCATGAAAGCGGAAAAAAACAAAGTTTTCCCCTCCACACAAGGCCAAATAGAGATAACAATTGTTCCATCGTTTAACAGATATTTTTATGCAACATACAAGAAAAACCACAAGAGATCAATCTCGCCCATAATTGAAGCCATCAAGACACCAATATCTGCAAAAATTGCTACCCTAGATGGCTCCATAATTGGTAATGAATCCATGATACCAAACGTACTCTAAGAATCTACGTAATATTACCGACTGAGCGTAATTTTCTAATTTCATTAACTTTGTTAACTAACTAGGTTGCTCAATCGTTTTATTTTAAAAAACCAAATAGGTATCATGAGACAAGGTTCCGAATTTGGCACATACGAATGGATGCTAACACATGCAGTAGAAATAGAGAACATAGATCCTAGAGTTAAAAATCGTGCTTGTGAAAAATTCTATTCGTCACTAATGGTAGATGTGATGATAATGACTTTGTGTAAAGCCTTCTTATCCTCTAGTAAAGAATCTCAACCAAACAATTTGGAATAAACTAGTCTACTTTTTCGTAAGACTCTAGTGGCTTTTTTGTTGTTTCATTGTGGCGTAGCCATTCTAGCGTCTTTGCAAACGAATCTGCAAGCTCTGTTGTTATCAACACTGGAACTCCAAGCTCTACTGCCTTTCTTCTTATCTGATATTCATCATACAGCATCCCTACATATTTTTCAAGTGTCGATGTGCTTGGCACATTGATTATGAAATCAATCTTTCTTTCGTACAATAAATCAGCAATGTTTGGTTTTCTTTCAGGCTCGCTAATCTTGTAGACTACCTGCACATCACCAATTCTCTTGTCAGACAAAAACTCTGCAGTGTGCTCTGTTGCAAGAATCTTGTATCCCAAGCTTTTCAAAAGAAGTGCCGTTTGCAAAAGTTTCTCCTTGTTTTCTGATCCTCCTGCAGTAATTAGTACAGAGCCTTCCTTTGGAAGGGCATATCCTGATGACATGAGGCCTTTGGCAAGTGCATCGTAAAAGCTCTCACCAAAACATGCAGCCTCACCAGTTGACTGCATCTCCACTCCCAAGATTATGTCAGCCCCTTCAAGTTGCATAAATGAAAACTGCGGTACCTTGATTCCATAAGAGTGAATCTTGCGCCACCTATCTTTTGGTACCTGTGGTAATGTCTTGCCTAATACAGCCCTTGATGCAAGGCTTATCAGATTCATCTTGACAAACTTGGAGACAAAGGGCATGGAGCGAGACGCTCTGATGTTGAGCTCTATCACATAGACTTGATCAGAGTTTATCAGAAATTGGAGGTTGAAGGGGCCTTTAATCTGAAATGCGGTGGCAATCTTGTTTGTGTAGTCAAGAATTGTTTCAATTACCTTGTTGCTAAGACTCCATGGAGGAATG
The DNA here is from genome assembly GCA_033853455.1 of Nitrosotalea sp. Classification (GTDB taxonomy): domain Archaea; phylum Thermoproteota; class Nitrososphaeria; order Nitrososphaerales; family Nitrosopumilaceae; genus Nitrosotalea. The sequence continues at coordinate 4,311 of JAWOLM010000091.1, forward strand.
CACATCATTGAATCACCTGAGTGCACTCCCGCTCCCTCTATGTGTTCAATTACTGCACCAATTACGACATTTTTGCCATCTGAGACACCGTCAACTTCGGCTTCTAAAGAATTTAGCATGAATTTGGTAATTACTACAGGATAGTCAGGTGATACACTCGTTGCCTCTTCAAGGTATTTTTTGAGTTGTTCTTCAGACCAGACAACCTTCATTGCAGCACCACTTAGAACATAGGAGGGTCTTACAAGAACTGGATATCCTACTTTTATTGCAAATTTTTTGGCATCAGATAGATGTGAAAATGCCTGCCACGGAGGTTGCCTGATGTGAAGTTCGTCCAGAACTTTGCTAAAGTTTTCCCTGTTTTCTGCCCTGTCAATATCTTCATACGAGGTTCCAATTATCCTGATGCCATTTTTTGCAAGCTTTGGAGTAAGGTTGTTTGCAGTCTGGCCTCCAACTGCTGTAACAATTCCTGTCAGTTTTTCAAACTCGGCAATGTCAAGCACTCGCTCTAGCGTAAGCTCCTCAAAGTATAACCTATCACAAATATCATAATCAGTTGATACAGTTTCAGGATTGCAGTTGATAACAGAGACCTCTTTTACGCCGTTCTCTTTTAGCCCCCATACCATGTTTACAGTACCCCAGTCAAATTCTACGCTGCTTCCAATTCTATAAGGTCCTGCTCCAAGTACTGCAACCTTTTCAGAGTTAGAGTTTACCTCAAAGTCATTTACATCTCCTCCATATGTTAGATAAAGATAGTTTGTTTGTGCAGGCCATTCTGCTGCTAGTGTATCAATTCGCTTTACTACAGGAACTATACCCAAATCTTTTCTTGTCTTTCGTATCTCGGTCTCTTCTTTTCCTACTAGACGCCCTATTTGTTTATCAGAAAATCCAAGCGTCTTTGCTTCCTGCAATGATTTTTTATCAAGTTTTGATCCTTTGAGGTTTTTTTCTTTCTCTACAATATTTTGTATCTTTTCAATAAACCACGGGTCAATTGCAGAGAGCTTGTATATTCTCTCAACTGGAATTCCTTGTCGCAGTGCTGCTGCTACATAATACAATATCTTATCATCTGGTTTTTGCAACCTGTTTTCAAGATCCTCAATCTCATACACATCGTCTGGTTTTCTATTTGCCACAAGGCCGTCATTTCCAATCTCTAGCATTCGTATTGCTTTTTGCAATGATTCCTCAAAGCACCTACCCACAGCCATTACTTCACCTACGGACTTCATTGTGGGCCCCAAGTTGCGATTTGCAAGCTCAAACTTGCCAAAATCCCAACGCGGGTGTTTGCACACAATATAATCAAGCGATGGTTCAAAGCATGCAGTTGTAGTCTTTGTTATTCTGTTTACAAGCTCTGGCAATTTGTATCCCATGCCAATCTTGGCTGCCATGTATGCAATTGGGTATCCAGTCGCCTTGCTCGCAAGCGCAGAAGAACGGGAAAGTCTTGGATTCATTTCAATTGCAACATATTTGTCAGAGTCCATATCAAGTGCAAACTGGATATTGCACTCGCCCACAATCCCAACATGTTTTGCTGCACGCAATGCAGCAGATCTTAGCATCTGGTACTCGTAATTGTTCAGTGTCTGCGATGGCGCAACTACAATATTGTCACCTGTATGAACCCTCATAGAAAGAACATTTTCCATGTTACAAATTATCACATTGTTCCTGTCATAATCTGCCATTACTTCATACTCTATCTGCTTCCAGTGTCCGACGTATTCTTCAATCAAAACTTGGCCGACAAGGCTTGCAGTAAGGCCGCGTGTTACAATCTCATGTAGTTCAATCTCGTTATGTGCGACTCCCCCTCCTTTTCCACCTAGTGTATAAGCAACACGAATTATTACCGGATAGCCAAGATCATTTGCAACTTCTTTTGCCTGTTCAAAATTGTACACAGTCTTACTTTTCAGTACAGGAACATTGCATTCTATCATTGAATCCTTGAAGAGTTGTCGGTCTTCTGTTGCCTTGATTCCTTCAACCTGCGTTCCAAGTACTCGTACTCCATATTTTTTGAGTGCCTCCATCTCATCGAGTTTTACTCCGCAGTTGAGTGCTGTCTGACCACCAAATCCAAGCATTAGGCCATCCGGTCGCTCAGATTCTATGATTGATGCCACGTATTGCGGGTTGACAGGAATTGAATACACTTTATCGGCAAATCTTGTGTCAGTCTGAATTGTCGCAATGTTTGGGTTTACAAGAATGCTCTTGATTCCTTCTTCCTTGATTGCTTTGAGGCATTGCGAACCGGAGTAGTCAAATTGACGGTCACTTTAGTGACTTTCGCCTGCTTCTCCGATTTTTATTGCCCCACTGCCAAGGACTAGAATCTTTTTTAGCGACTCATCTTTTGGCATTTTCCTCCCCTATCAGTTTCTTTAGCTCTTCAAAAACAAACATGCAATCAAAAGGTCCAGGCGATGCTTCTGGATGAAATTGTACTGCGATAATCTTTTTTTGCTTGTGTCGTATTCCTTCGACGGTATCATCATCAGTATTTGAAAACCATAATTTGAAATCAGTCCTGTTTAGAGATTGTGGGTCGATGCAGTACCCATGATTCTGACTTGTTACATAGACTTGCTTGTTGTCAAGATCTATACAGGATTTGTTTTGTCCCCTATGTCCATACTTTAGCTTGTAGGTTGTTGCGCCTCCTGCAAGACCAAGTATTTGTGCCCCAAGGCATATTCCAAGCGTTGGAACGTTTTTGTCAATTAGTTTTTTTGCAGTCTCCATAGTTTGCGCACATTTTACAGGGTCGCCAGGTCCGTTTGATAATACAACACCTTTTGGATTGTAAGAGAGGATCTTTTCTATCGAATAATTCCAAGGTACTCGTATCACTTTATATCCAAGCTGTCTTACGTTTCGCAAGATTGCATTTTTGACTCCAGTATCTACAATCACAACAGATTCTTTTTCGTCACCATAGACTTGTGGCTCTTTGACTGAAACAACATCCATGAATTCTTCATCGTTGTATCTTTTTGCAGATTCTAGTTTCTTTTTTAGCTCCTTCTCATCAATCTCTTTTTCAGATACAGCGAGTGCTGCCATCATCACTCCATGTGTTCGAAGTTTTGTCGTCAGAGTACGTGTATCGATTCCAGAAATTCCCGGAATCTTTTCATTGTACAGCCATTCGTCAAGTGTCATTGCAATGTTCCAGTGGCTTGCAGTAAGCGATAGCTCGTGGACTACAAGGCCTCGCGCCTGGATTTTATCAGATTCAAAGTATTTTTTTATCCCGTCCTTGTCCTTTGCAGAAACATCTGGTACGCCATAATTTCCAACAAGAGGATATGTGAGCGTAAGAATCTGGCCGCTGTAAGATGGGTCTGTTAATGCCTCTGTGTATCCTACCATTCCAGTGTTAAATACAGCTTCACCAAACACTACAGTAGAATAACCAAAACCGATTCCATCAAAAACGGTGCCATCCTCCAAAACAAGCTTACCAAACTTTCCTACATGTTTGGCTTTTTTTGTTGGAATTTCTGTGACCCTCACCAACTGCAGAACAATGAGAATTTAAGTTTTGTGCAGATCTGAATTTTATTTTTGATTTTCTAAAAAATTTTTCAGACCAGATTTTTGGAAAAATATATCAAAAACTAGAGGGCCTTGAACTGATCGCTCCACTTGTAATAGGCGCGAATCATCTCCATACTGACACTTGGTTTTCTCCTTGTAATGATTTCCTTAAAGTCAGTCATGGTAATTGCACGAGGTTGCGGCTGTTCCTCTCCCGCAATAGGTTCTATAAACTCTGCCGAGTGGAACAAGTCATTAACTACCATTAGTTGTGCAGACTGGCAAATGTCTTTAATGTCGCTTGCACTGTATCCGTCTGCTAGTTTTGCAAGTTCTGCTGACCTGACCTTTTCATCTTTTCGAAGTGGCGAGGTATAAAGGTCAAACAGGTTGACTCTTGCTTCAAGGGTTGGAAGTGAGACATAGATTCTCTTTGTAAATCTTCTAAGAAACGGCCAGTCAAGACTCCACGGCTTGTTTGTAGCACCAATAACATAGAGTTTCAGGTCTTTTCCTTTTCCGTTGATACCATCCATTTCAGTTAAGAATTGGTTCTTGACACGAATCTCTCCACCGACCTCACTGCTGCGGTTTCCAAGCAACGAATCAACTTCATCAACAAAAAGTATTACTGGTAATCCTTCTTTTTCGGCAAGCCCTCTTGCCATTGAAAATAATTTTGACACATTCTTCTCTGCCTCACCCAGCCATTTGCTCATCATTGATGCTGCATCTACGTTGATGAAATATCCATCAATCTCGCTTGCTGTTGCTGCAGCAAGTATTGTCTTGCCACATCCAGGAGGACCGTAAAGAAGCATTCCTCTCGGCCATCCAAGGGGGAAGAGGTCGGGTCTTTTGGCTGGATATACAATTGATTCTCGTAACGCATTTTTTGCATCGTCAAGGCCAACTACTTCATTCCAGCTGACATTTGGCTTTTCTTTCATTATTAACGAATCAAGATCATTTTTTGCAAGCGCCTGTTTCTGCTCTTCTGGGCTTGCCTTGGTATCCACAACAGGTTCTACATCCACATTGGTCATTTGGAGCGCCTTTATACGGTTCTGGTACGCTGCAACACGCTCTTGGTATACCCTATTTAGTTTATTTTCAGGATACAGATGAATTAGTTTTACAAGAGATTCTATTGCCCTCTGGTAACTTGAAATTGCCATACCCCGTGCCCCTTGAGAATCGAGTTTTATCGCTTCGGCGGCAAATTTGCTTGCACTATTTTCTAGTTCTTGCGGGGCTAGGCTCATAATATCACTAACTAAATCTCAACTGCGGTTCTTTCAAGGTAATCACTGGTGTTAACTCGTCTAGCAGGGTTTGTTAAATTAATTGGACTTGATGCGTGTTTTTCAGACGCAGTTTCAATATGAGATAATTCAACAGGCACTGAATGGGAATGTGTAGAAACCTCAAAATCATCCATCTTTGTCTGAACCATTCCACTCAAGGCAAGGTTCTGGGTCACTTCATGATGGAGATTCTGAATCTGCTGCAATGCTACCTCTGCTGATATGACAAGGTCTTCAAGCTCGTTTTTCATTCCGTTCACAGAATTTGCAGCATGCATTATGATGCCGATAAAATCTTCCAGGAAGGCCTTGAGGTCCCTCTTGTCTTGATATTTTGTAAGAAGGTATTCTGATGCCAATATTACCTGTCTCAAATCCTTTAGTTCTTCAACTGAGAGTGTTTCAATAAATTCATCCTTGCCCTTGTCTTTTTGTGCAATTTTTTGCTCTATCTTAGATGATAATGTCTTTATCTTAAAAAGCGGAAAAGAGAGATCAGCCTCTGCTTCATCCTTTGAAAAATGAATCATGGTGAGGCCTTACAGGAAATCTAGATTAGGAAACTGCTTGTATATTTTAGAGTCGGCAATCAACTTCGCTTCATCTAAAAGCCTCTTTGATTCATTATTTGCCCTTTCAAAGTCAAGGTTCGAGCTTGCAAGATGGGCTGCGTCTATTATCACTCCGCCTAGGAGCAGAGATAACTCTCCCAGTTTATAGTCAAGTGCTGGAACTAAGGAAATCATTCTTGACCGAATTACCCTAACAATAGATATTGTAGGCGAGAGTCTTGAAGGAACATTTCCCATGCCTACAATCAAGTCTAGGCTTCGCCTTACTTGCCTAAGTGATTCTATGATATAGGATAATTCAAGCTCGTTTTTTATGCTGTTTTCAAGTGCCATGAGCGATTTCTCATCCCCGTCTGACTGTTTGTAAAGATCCAGGTTAGACATGGTTAGGTCACGTCTTTGATGTGTCAGTGTTTCAAGTATGTCGTCGACGATTTCTGTCGCATAGTCTATTCTAGGCTTTATTGTGTATGCTCGTACAATCTGGTGTTTACTTTCATCTTCTATTACCCATTTTGATTGAGTTGTCATAGGTCCAAGTAAAAATTCAGATATATCAAAATCCATGTTACAGTAACTTGTGTCACCACAGTAACGTAGAATAGAGATACAGCGTAGTATTTTTTCTAAGCTTTGTTCAATGAATTTAGCTATTGAGTTTACCTTGTAGATAGTCAAGGTCAGCCATGGTTAAGGGACAAGATTTAGCAGTAAGCTTGGAGGAATTTGGTCTAAGCAAATACGAAGCCCAAGCCTATGTCACCCTCATTACAAAGGGAACGATTTCTGCAAGCGAGCTTGCCTATTATTCCAACCTACCAAGAACAAAGGTGTATCCAACGCTTCTCAAGCTCGAAAAAAAGAAGATTGCAATAATATCAAAGAGTAAACCGATAATGTGTACTGCCATTGCACCGGAAGATGCTTTTGATGAAATAATACAAGAACAGATCAATAGGGTAAATGCGATGAACAGTTTGATTACTAAACTCAAAAAATTAAGTGAGGACAGCAAAAAGGCAAGAGGATCTGAAGAGAAGAGATATTTCCACTTGTCACAAAATTATGTCTTCAGACAGCTCCAGTCAATGATAGACGGTTCTAAAACATCAATCCATGCGGTTGTTGACTCGTGGGGCCTAGGTCTATTTTCACAGTGCAAAGAAGAGCTTTTGTCTGCTCTAAGAAGAGAAATCGATGTCAAGATAATGATTCCTCCAAACTTGGTTGGCACCGAAACATTTCATGCCCTCCCTGCAGGAATAAAGCTCAAGACAGCGGAAATCTCTCAAAACGTGATTACTTTTGACGATTCTGAAATTCTAATGATAAATGGAAGCAGTGGCAAAGGAGCAATATTTCTCTCAACAGACGTACTTGGAACAAATCAAGTCAAATCCTTTGAGCAGGCATGGAAAGGTGGAATCAAGGTAAACAACTTAGCTGACATGACAAAGTCTGATGCTCAGGAAACACTCAAGGCAATTCAGCTGATAAACGAGAATGGGCTTGGATTTGTTCTAAACTCAATGCTGAACTCAAGGGCAAAAGGAATCGACCTTTTACAGTTCCTAAAGAAGAGCGGCCTTGATCTTGAATCAAAAACTCTGGATGACATAATCATGCTAGTAAATTCCACGCTTGATATCACATGTTCTGGTCAGTTAAAGTATGAACCACAAGGAAATCACTTTGTCATAGAATCAAAGGTCAATAGCGGTCACTCGATCCCTTGGGCATTGTTGCTAGAAGGGTATTTGAATAAAAAAGGAATCAAGACCAAGATTATTTATAACGACCATCAGCATACAGGCGAGAAAATTCACATCAAGATAGATTCCAAAATTGCGTTAAGTTAATTTAAAAATTTAACGTTAGATTAGAATCCTAAAGTCTTCTTTTACAGTATTCAAGACAACATGTGTGTTAGTTCTGCTAACAGACGGCAATCCTAACAAAAATCTAGCAAACTTGCCAAGCTCATCAGTATCTTTGAATCTACCAATAATAATTGCATCAGGCGAACCCGTAGTCTCGTACACACCATAAATGTTTGGATGCTTTGCCAATTTCTTCCCCATCTCTTCCAGTTTTCCACCCGATGAAATTATTTCCACAAGTGCAATAATCTGCGAACCAATCTTGCTGTGGTCAATTACTACTGAATAGTTCCTGATTATTCCACTTGATTCCATGTCCTTGATCCTTTTGAGAACGGTTCCAGGAGATATTGCCAATTCATCTGCCAACTGTCGGTATGATCGTTTAGAATTTTTCAATAGTTCTTTCAGTATGTGTCTGTCAAGATCGTCAATCTCCATGATTTAATGGACATTTGTGCATTAATTAAGCATTTATTTGTACATTTGTACTAAAAAGCAAACATATCCCTATATTCATGAACAACGTATACCACCACATGTCGACATACGACACAAGTGGTAAAGTGCAGCGAAAACGCCATGATGAATACCTGCCGATTGCAGTGGCAATAATGCTGGCCACCTGCTTTGCAGTGATATTTGGAATCAATGCAGAGGCAGGAGGATACGGTGGAGGAAATAATCCATTGGCCTTCTACGAATCGGCAGGACTTATGAGCGCAGGAGTCCTGATAGGCTACCTGGTATTCGTCTTCAGAGCTACATAGAAAAATTAGGGAAAGCCGTAGACTTTCCCTCCCCATTTTGGTCAATGAGTTATATGATGTAAAATTAACTATGTTCAAAGTCCTTATTATGCAATGCTAGTCCAATAGTCGTACAAGTTTTCAAACTTGGCTCAGAACTGCATTGGTTATCACTTTACTATAATACCAGATATTCAAAAGACAAAAGTAGATAATCTCTAAATTTACCAAAAATCAACATTTCCAGTATGACATCAGCAGAGCATCAAAAACTTCTAAATTCATTAGCTAATGCCTTGGAATCTGAAGGAGTAAAAATTACTCATATAGACGTGGGAGAAACTCCCGAACTCTTTGATGAAAAATACAGAAATCTTCCAAAACCAGTTGAGCGAGATGGTCATTCCCCTGATCTGGAAGGTATGAAGGGCGCACTGAGGCACTTAGGGGAGGTAAAAACCAGTATCAAAGACGACCCAAATATTGATGCTCAATTGAGGTCTTTCACAAGTAGAGAGATGAATGGTAAGGATATTCCTCTTCATATTGTCGTACCAAAGGAGCTCAAAAAACAACTAGAGGGTAAGTTGTACAAGATGGGCTTGTACGACAAGTACAAGAAAGGCTCAATCAAAATATGGGCATAAAGTTTAACTTTAAAAAACTAAAGTTGATAACACCAGTTTCTGAATCAAATCCACTAACAATTTTGTACCTTTATAAAATCAGGATAGATACCATCCTCTGTCAATGCAGATTTCAAGTGAGTTTAATCCGAAAAAAATCGAAGAAGAAGTTAAACAACAATTATCAAACATCGATTTGGAGAAATTAATCTTCGAGGCTGCAAACAAGACAAAAAAGATTGCATTTATCGAAGGTCCCCCTACAATGAATGGGATACCACACGCAGGTCATCTTCGTGGAAGAATAATGAAGGACCTATGGTACAGGTACATGACTTTAAGAGGTCACAAAATAATTTTTAATGCAGGTTGGGACACACAAGGGCTTCCAGTTGAGCTTCAAGCTGAAAAGGAACTCGGTATTGCAGGTAGCAAATCCCAAGTTATAGAATCTACAGGCATTGAAAAAATTGTTTCTGAGTGCAAAAAAATTGTACATAGGTTCAACGAAAAATGGGTCGAGGCTGACAAGTTACTTGGAATGTCATTTAACCAAAAAGAAGCATACTGGACATACAAAGACGAATACATTGAGCGAGAATGGAAGTATCTCAAAAAAGCTCTTGAAAGTGGAATTCTCTCCGAGGCATACAAGGTTGTGGCATACTGCCCTAGCTGCCAGACCTCCCTGAGCCACGCAGAGGTAAACCAAGGATATGATACTGTTCAAGATCCATCACTGTATTACAAAGTAAAGTTGCAGGATGAGAATTTGTTTCTCATTGTATGGACTACAATGCCTTTCACGCTTGTCACAGATACAATGGTTGGAGTAAATCCAGATGAGACCTATCTCCACATCAAGGTAGAAGATGAGGCATGGCTTGTAGGAAAAACCCGTTTGGAAGAGTTTGCAAAAGAGGTCAAAATCGAGGAGTACACAGTAATCAAGGAGATCAAAGGCTCAACTCTTGAGGGAAAAAAGTACATTCATCCATTGTTGGAGGAGATACCAGGCCTCAAAGAACGCGGAGCCCTTCCAAACTTTCACATCGTGGTATCAGAAGAGTTTGTTGATATTCAGACGGGAAGTGGACTTGTCCACCTTTCACCTGCAAATGGAGAGGAAGACTTTGAGATTGCCACAAAAAGGAAGATATCTATCTTCAATCCAATAGATGATGAGGCAAAGTTTACAAAAGATGCAGGAATTTTTTCAGGCCTTTTTGTAAGAGACGCAGATGAAAAAATTGTTAATGCGATAAAAGAAAAAAACGCGCTAGTAAGAATCGGGAAGATAAAACACCAATATCCTTTATGTTGGAGATCACAGCACAAACTACTCTGGCTTGCCAGAAGAGGTTTTTTTTATTTCCTTGATAGGTTGGGAGACAAGGCAGTAAAAGCAGCGGAAAGCGTGGAATACTTTTTTGAACCTCCCAGAAACAGGTTTGTCGAGATAATTAAGGATAAACATCCTTGGTGCATTTCAAGAGAGCGCATATGGGGTTGCCCATTACCTCTCTGGAATTGTAAAAATTGCGGCAATCAGAAATGGTTTTTCTCAAGAGAAGAAATTGTCAAGTCTGCGACGGAGCTACCAGATGGTCCTAACTTTGAGTTGCACAGACCGTGGATAGACAAGGTCTTGATAAAATGCAACAAGTGTAATTCAAAGATGGATAGAGAGCAATTTGTTCTTGATACATGGCACAATAGCGGGGCGTCACCTTATGCCTCTCTTACAGATCAAGATTACAAGGAGTACATTCCTGCAACATTTCTTACCGAAGGTATCGACCAGACAAGAGGGTGGGCATATACCCTGTTAATTGAAAATGTGATATTCAATGATGCCCCAATCGCACCATTCAAATCATTTCTGTTTCAGGGGCATGTTCTTGACAAAAACGGAAATAAGATGAGCAAGAGCCAAGGAAATGTACTCGATGCAATCGAGCTCTTAAACAAGTACTCTGTGGATTTGATTCGTCTTTATTTCATGTGGAAGTCAAGCCCAATTGAGCCACTCAACTTTAGCACAGATGAGCTTGTCTCAAGACCATACCAGATTCTCAGTACGCTTTACCACTTGCATATTTACCTCAAACAAAATAGCGAGTACGACAAGTATGACAAAACTTTCACAGCACAATGGGCAAAAGACAAGAATCTTCTAAAAGAACCAGAGATATGGGTCTTGTCAAAACTCCAAAGATTAATTTCCGTTGTTACAGAATCTCAAGAAAAGTGTAGGTTCCACGAGTCTGCAAGAGCAATAGATGATTACATCATAAACTCTGTTAGTCAGGTATACATTCCAATTACAAGAGAGGAGTTGTGGACAGAAGACGAGTCTGCAAGGGAAAGAAGACTTGCAATTTATGCCACATTAAACGAAATTTTAAGAACACTCGACGTACTGCTTCATCCAATCTGTCCCTTCACGACACAATATCTCTACACAACAATGTTTTCTAGTAAAAATAACATACTGCTAGAAGACTTTCCTGTTTCACAAAAATCCCTCGTTAATGAATCAATTGAGGAATCTTTTGATCTAATGAAAGATTCAGTCTCAGTTTCAGCCGCAGCAAGAATGAAAGGAAAACTGAAACGGAGATGGCCTCTAGACAAGGCAATTATTTGTGTTGAGCCATCGCAGAAGCAAAAGCTAGAATCTCTGTCAGAGTTGTTACTTTCACAGCTTAATGTGGAAAAATACGAGATAGTAGAGATACAAAAATCAGAAGGGCTAGAACTACTATCAAATTTAATCAAATCAAAACTCCCAGTAACCGCAAAAATCGAGATTGACAGGAAAAAAATTGGTCCCAAAGCAAAACAGGAAATGGGAAAACTTGTCTCCAAATTTTCAGAAACAGATCCGAATGCAATTGTTGATGGTTTACTAAAGAATGGAACCTTCACTTTTGACCTTGGAACTAGTAAAATCGAACTTGAAAAGAGCGATTTCGTAATAGACTTTGCCGAAAAAGAAGGATATGCGATGGCAAAACGCGACTCTTTTATTGTATTTATCAGCACATCAAGGAACCGCGAGATGATGGCACGAGGGCTTGTTCGCGACATAGCAAGACGGCTTCAAGTCCTAAGAAAGGAGCGTGGATACAACCCAACAGATGTTCTGGGATCTGCTTACATACTGGGACTTGACGAGGATTCCTTGGAAATGGTCAAAGAAAAATGTGAAGAGCTTGCATTTCTTGTAAGAACAAAAAAGGTTGAGTTTTCAGAAGGTGCAAAAAGCTACAAGGATGAAGATCTTGATGGTCAAAAGATCCAAATCTCTATTGAGTAGAGGTTTTATCCTTCTTATTAAATAATTAAACAGAGAATAGATTTCATGCCAAAACAGATAACCCTTGATGGATGGTTACTATCACACTTTCAGGTGCTACTAAAACGAGGATCTGCACATGTAGCAAAAACTCGAATCCCCATAGTCCTTTACAGAACTACTATGGAAGAAGAAGGAGAGTCGTATCAAGAGACAGTTTGTACTCTTACTGATGGATTTGTAATTGTTCAAGTGTTAACATCTGGCGGAGGTATACCGCCAAGTTTTCAGCAACAACTTGTTTTTACAATCGAAGAGTTTCCTGGATGGCTTGTAAAGAAAAGCAGGGATCTCTTACTTTCTTGTGTCGACTTGCTTGAAGAGCAATTTAGCTAATCCCATTCTTTTGGGATACAATAGACAGGTGGCATGTTAATGTGGTTTTTAAAGTAATGGCAGAATTTGTTAGTATGAATCATAAGCAAATCATAAAATAAAAAAATCCAATTAAATACTAGTTGCAAAAAATAGTGACTCGCATTACTATTTTGGTGCTTGGAATCACAACTCTGTCTTTTTCATCTGCCTTTGCATACAGTGATGTCACAATTCCTCTTGGTGCCTCGATTCAGACAAACCCATTTTCTCTATCACCATCAGTTGTAAATGTTAAAACAAATGAAACTGTGGTTTGGTATAACCAAGATAACACGATTCATTCGGTAACGACTGGAACTACCCAATATGGATTTGATGGTCGATTTGATTCTGGTCCCATCCAGCCAGGACAATCGTTTTCCTACACGTTTACAAAATCTGGCGTTTACCAATATTTCTGCATCTTTCATCCTTGGATGACAGGCGTGGTTAACGTAGGAATCGGAGGCCAGATTGAGCCTATATATGAGATAACCTTCTCCACTGATAAATCAGCATACAATACTGGTGATAATATCCTCGTCTCGGGCCAAGTCTCAAAATTTATTCCAAATGAGATAATCACTATATGGGTAACAGATTCGCAAGGAAAAGGAATTGTAGAAAATCACATTGAAACAGAAAATGGAACAAAATTTCAAACTAGCATAACTGCAGGAGAACATCTCTGGACTCCAGGAAATACCTATACAATATTTGCACAATATGGCTCACGTAGCGACGTTGCCATGTCTCAAATAGAATTTGAGCCAAATTCCATAGTCAAGCCAAATAATTCTCAAGCTCAACAAATTGGAACAGTTCAGGCAACTCAATCGTTACAGGCATCATATCCTGCAGCTCACAAGCTAGTTTTGGCAGATGAAAATTCCTATCTTACAATTCAAACTGCAAAACAGATCTATCTACCTGGAGATGAAGTAAAGGTAATTGGTTCGATATGGGACGGAGTTTTGGAAAAGGTTGGAGGACCTGCATATCTTGTTACTGCATATTCAACTGGAGGTAGTAGTAACTCTATCTCCGAGGTTGTTACAATACAGCTGAAAGACGGACAAGGGAATTCTGTTTCAAACAAAACTGTTGCAGCAGACAGTAACGGAATCTACTCTGCGACTTTTACGCTCCCAAAGAATACAGTAGCAAGCAAGTACACGGTAGATGCAGCAATTCAAACAAAGGCAGGACTGGTTAATGCACTTGATTCTACTGTTTATGCAAAACTTGGGACGTCCACATCTTTTGTGGTATCGGCTCCATCCTCATTTGTTGTCAAGACCACAAAAGGTGATCTTGACGTAAAAATAGCTAGCAACTCCACCGTCAATAATTTCATGTTCAATCCTAACCGAAAGATGATATCATTTGATGTGCAGGGTGAGACAGGAACAAAAGGCGTAACCCTAATTACAATTCCAAAGGCAGTCCTGAGTGGAAATCTTCAGGTATACATGGACGGTGTCCCTGAACCGTATAATTCAGATAATGTATTCATCACAGATGATAATAGCAATGCAACAACATTGGAGCTAGATTACCATCATAGCAGCCACGTATTTGAGATCGTCGGAACTCAAGCAGCCCAATCTTCCATAGAAAGCGTTCCAGAATTTAGCTCATTCTCTACCACAGTATTTGCATTTGCCACTTTGTCTCTTATTGCTTTGACTGTAATTTACAATAAAATTAGAATTCGAATCTAGTCTTTCGCGACTATCTAAATTTCAAATTCAGTAATTAACATAATGCAATTATACTAGTGGTTTCATCTCATTTTGAAGATTCAAAAACATATAACAGCGAATGTTTTGGAGTGTGACCGAGTACCTTTTGGATATTCTCTTGCCATGGCCCTTGCTCCAAAACATTCCTACATTAAAACGTGGTATTTTTAACTCTCATTATCACAAAATCCCAAACTTATGATATATCAAATTATATTGCGTGTAAATCAATCAGAAGATTAGAAAAAATGAAATAGGATTCAAATCGGATTTGAATCAAAACCGATCCTTTGATAGCATTCAATAAATTCCAAGCATTACAATTTCACATTGCTATCATACAGATTATAAAGACCATGAAAATGAAAATGTTCCAT